>CAZJUW010000159.1:0-1549 GCA_964549325.1 uncultured Muribaculaceae bacterium | reverse complement strand
TAATAGGAGCAGTGACTTTGGCCCAACCCCTCTTACTTCTTCAAGTTTTGCCATCCTATCCCACTTCCTTCAGTCGCTATTATAACATAATTTGACCATTTTCACCAAGAAAAAAGTAGGAAAATGGGTCCTTCAAAGTACGAAAAAGATCATCCGTTAGATGATCTCGATTTCGTCTTCCATCTTCTTTCGCCAGTGAATGCTTCGCCATTCTCGTATCATTAAAGTAACTACAAAGATGACTATGAGGAAACCTGTAATTCCTAAAAGAACATTACCTAACGGAGGTGGCAGGATATACCAAGTTTTTGTCTCACCATGAATCGTAAGTTCGAATCTCCCCGATAAAATGACAAACGAAATCATTCCCCACCCCATGAGAGGACCAGCCACTAGTTTTCCTAAATAGTAAAGATTGAAAAGTGGGACAAAAGTAAGAAAATTCCGTTTTCCATAACAATATTGATAAGAATGAAATAGATAGGCACAAAAAGAAAGGTAGAGAAGAAATAACAAAATTCCTCCGCCTATGGTCACCCAAACAAGTTGTTGCCATGCTTCTTCAATTTCCATAGATTACCCTCTCTATCAATTCATTCCACTGTTCTGATATCAAAAAAACGAAAAAATTATCTTTTTTTTGTTGACAAAAGCAAGCTTGTTGATTAAGATAGAAATCACCAATTCGGAATTAGGCGAATTGGTCGCTAGTATCACACTAGCCAACCCCTTTTTATTCTTTTTATGGAGGCTACCCTCAGGGGGTGTAGCCTCTTTTTTATGAATTAACCAACTACTTTCACTAAGATCATCTCATATCCTTCGAAGCGCTCCATCGTTTCTTCGTCCATCACTGGATTCACAGTAACTTGAATATTTCCAACGGTACCACTCGTCAACTTCGGATACTGCGTCTCGAATACTTGACCAACCTCATCTCCATAAAGATAACGAATGAGGTTGACTAAAGAAGTATAAAGACCCTGGGACAGCGTATTTTTCTCTCCCAGATAAACAGTCAAATTCTGTGGATCTCCGCTTTTTTGTAAATAGTAATCCCCTCGTGCCATCGAAAAGGTAGCATTTCCTCGTAGATCAATATCGTGTACTATGAAGTCATCTTCAGTGAGTGGTAAACTGAGAAGGAGATTTCCATTTAAACGAAGGGACGTCTTAACCTTACGCGTTTCTTCATTTAATAACACAATTCGCTCGACCCCATCCTGTAGCGTATAATTACTAAGTTCTTCGATGTCTTCAATCTCAACGCTTCCACTGTTATAAGTAGAAATTGCATTTACCAGTTTGACAAAGATTTCAGATGCCTCTTCATTATTGATCATCGCTGTCGTGGAAAGAACCCCATCCTCGTACTGATAAAAATAAGTTCTTCCTTGATCTGTGATAGAGATTCCATCTTCACTCGCGGTAGCTTTAGAAGTGGCCTGCGCCTTTTCTTCACGATAATTATATTGATTGGCAATCTCCTCTAATAAATTTTGGCCAGTCACCCCATGATTTAGGGCAATACCTAATAAAATCATAAACG
>CAZJUW010000158.1:0-1590 GCA_964549325.1 uncultured Muribaculaceae bacterium | reverse complement strand
AGAAAAAGTTAGCAGAATCCAATCTTCGTTTGGTCGTCTCAATTGCGAAGCGCTATGTTGGACGTGGGATGCTTTTCCTGGACTTAATTCAAGAAGGAAATATTGGCTTGATGAAAGCGGTGGACAAGTTCGATCCAACGAAAGGTTATAAATTTTCAACGTATGCGACTTGGTGGATTCGTCAAGCGATTACGCGATCGATCGCCGATCAAGCGAGAACGATTCGTGTTCCAGTGCACATGGTAGAGACGATCAATAAACTTGCCCGTATTCAAAGACAACTCACTCAGGAACTCAATCGGGAACCAACCGACGAAGAGATTGCCGAAAGGTTAGGCGTCACCGTCGAAAAAGTACGTGAAGTATATAAGATCAGTCAAGATCCTGTGTCTTTGGAGACGCCAATCGGCGAAGAAGAGGACAGCCACTTAGGGGATTTCATTCGCGATGAGAGAACGATGAGTCCGGAAGATTATGCAACGCAAGAAATGTTAAAAGAAGAATTATCTGGCGTTTTAGCGACCCTGACAGAACGAGAAGAACGCGTCTTACGTCTTCGCTTTGGCCTTGATGATGGACAGTGTAGAACCTTGGAAGAAGTAGGTCAGATCTTTGGCGTTACAAGGGAACGCATCCGTCAGATTGAAGCAAAAGCGTTACGAAAATTGCGTCATCCATCACGTTCGCGGAAGTTAAAAGACTTCATGACAGACTAATGAAGATCAGTAAACGCCTAAAGGCGATTGGCGATCTCGTTGAAGAGGGAAGTCATATCATCGATGTTGGTTGTGACCATGCCCTATTAGATATTTACGTGGTGACGAAGTATTCACATGTGACAGCGATTGCTTCTGATAAACTTCCAGGACCAATTGCGCAAGCCCAAAAAAATATCAAGCAGGCTGGTCTAGAAAATAAGATAAAAACACAGGTGAGTGATGGCATCAAAGAGATCGGAGAAGATACCAATACTTTGGTAATCTCTGGTATGGGTGGGAGGCTCATGATTGGGATTTTAAAATATCGGATGGAAAAGCTTAAGAATATCCATACGATCATCCTGTCTCCCAATAGTGACCAGAGTATGATCCGCACCTTTTTACTAAAACACGGCTATTATATGGATGAGGAGATCATGGTAGAAGATGCAGGACACGTCTATATGGCCATGAAGTTAAAAAAAGGACGGAAACATTATACCAAAGACGAATATTACTTTGGCCCAGTTCTATTACAAAAGCGTGGGAGTCTCTTTGAAGCATATTTTCAAAAGGAACTAGAGCGAAGAAAAATTTTAGTTAAGATTCTTCCCAAGAATTATCGTTATCGAAGATTTCAAGTAAAAAAGGAGATCAAACGCTTAGAAAAAGTCTTAAATCAAAAGTTGGACAGTGTTAGATAGCACTGTCTTTTTGTGTAAATAGAATCGTCAAGACTGGTAATGAAATAGACGGGCGAAAGGTATGATTTGAAAGATCAGGAGAATATGAAAGAAAAGAAAAGAAAAAAGACTAGATCTCTTTTGCTGTTTGTGGTAGAGTAAAAATAAGGAGATGACTAAGTTGTGGATAAAGAAAAACTGAACCTGGG
>CAZJUW010000157.1:0-1647 GCA_964549325.1 uncultured Muribaculaceae bacterium | reverse complement strand
AAGCTTCCATGATAAAATCTTTGCCCGCAAAGCTGGATACCAACATGATCAAAGTTGACTTTGGCAGATGAAAGTTTGTCAGTAATCCATCGACGGCTTTCCAGGTATAGCCCGGGTAGATGAAGATATCAGTCCACCCAGAACACTCTTTGAATCTTTCATATTTCGTCATGATCGTTTCTAAGGTTCTGGTAGAGGTAGTTCCAACGCTGATGATCCGTCCTCCATTTTGTTTGGTCTTCTGTAATGTGGAAGCCACCTCGGCACTCATGTGATAGTATTCACTATGCATGTGATGCTCTTCGACCTTATCTACTTTCACTGGTCGGAATGTTCCAAGTCCCACGTGAAGCGTAATATAACAGACGGATACGCCCCTCTTCTGTGCTTCTTCCAATATTTCTTTTGTGAAATGTAGTCCAGCCGTTGGCGCGGCGGCACTTCCTGTCTCTTTCGCATAAACGGTCTGGTATCTTCCCTGATCTACCAGAGTCTCGTGAATGTATGGTGGAAGTGGCATCGTCCCAAGTTCCTCTAAAATTTCATAAAAGATACCTTCATAAGAGAAGAAAAAAATACGGATTCCATCTTCCCTTTCTTCAAGACAAGTTGCTTTTAACTTCCCATTCCCAAAGGATACGACGGTTCCCACTTTCACTCTTCTGGCGGGTTTCACGAGTGTCTCCCACGTATCTTTTTTGGTATTTCGTAATAGCAGTACTTCGATTCCAGCCTCTGTTTCTTCCTTTTCGCCAATCAAGCGTGCTGGCAAAACTTTCGTATCATTTAAGACAAGTGCATCGCCTTTCTTTAGATAGGAAAGAATGTTAGAAAAAGAGTCATGATGAAACTCTTTTGTCTTCCGATCTAACACCATCATCCGTGAGGCATCTCGCTTTTCTAATGGCGTTTGTGCAATCAACTCTTCCGGTAAATCGTAAGCAAATTCTTCTACTGTCATAATGCATTTTCTCCTTCTGTTAAGTCCTTTTCAATCAGATCATTGATCCACTTCGCAAACTCGTCTTGTGGAATTTCCCTCAAAGAATCGAGTAGCCTTCTATGATAGAATTGTTCTTTCCCTTCTTCTGGTTCCTCCATCTGATGATACGTTTTCAAGTGAAATAATCGTTTCCGAAGCTCGTTTTCCGCATCCCCCAGCGGATCATGTCTAAGATAATACTTTTCAATTTCGCCTAAGACAGTCGTCGCATCACCGAAATCTGATCGACTCTTTTCTTTCACTACTTCCAACAAATCGTGATCTCCAAAGAAAGAAAGTAATTCTTGATAACGATCATAAGAATAATCGGATAAAAAATCAGCCAGCAATAAAATATCCTCTTGTGGTAAATCGGGATCCGCTTGGGAATATATGCCTAATAACCCAATCGCCATGTGATCTTGCATCTGTGGTAAACAGTGATAGGGATCCATCTTTTCAAGGGCAATCATAGAACGTTTAAAATGTTGACATGTCCTAGGCTTCCATTCATCGATATGTTCAAGACATGGAAACACTGATTGATGTTCTTGAGTCAAATCTTTTCGATCTCCATTTGCTATCGCATGAAGACGTGCGATTGCTTTGTGAAATAATTGATCATCATACATTTTCATTCTCCTTGAAACAGATTATTTTGATAG
>CAZJUW010000156.1:0-1702 GCA_964549325.1 uncultured Muribaculaceae bacterium | reverse complement strand
CAAGACGTTTTGTATCACTATCACTAATCAAGATACATTTCGATGCAACACTTCCGCGACCCACACGACCACGTAATTGGTGCAACGTTGATAATCCAAAACGGTTTGCATCAAAGATGACCATCATCGTCGCATTGGGAACATCGACTCCAACTTCAATGACTGTTGTACTGATCAAGATGTTCACTTTATTCTCACTAAAGTCTTTCATGATGCAGTCTTTCGCAGCAGCACTCATCTTTCCATGCACAAGATCGATCTTATACTTACTGCCAAATGCCAAATTCATCTTATCCTTTAAGTCGACGACCGTCGTCAAATCAGACGTTTCGCTTTCTTCGATTAAAGGCGCAATAACATAGATCTGTCTACCTTCCCTCAGTTCTTCATACATCATCTCTAAGACTTCTTTGATCTCAGCATTCGTCTTGACATACGTTTCAATCGGTTTCCGACCCTTTGGTCTTTCCTTAATGATTGAAACATCCATATCGCCATAGATCGTCAGTGCATACGTCCTCGGAATCGGAGTGGCACTCATATAAAGGATATCAGGCATCTGTCCTTTGTTTTGTAAGTTAGCTCGCTGTTGTACACCAAAGCGATGTTGTTCATCGGTGATGACAAGGCCTAAGTTGTGATAGAAGACTTCTTCTTGAATCAGTGCATGTGTTCCAATTACCATATGAATACTGCCATCTCTTAATCCATCATAAATCTTTTCCTTATCCTTCTTAGGCGTAGAGCCAGTAAGAAGAGCTACTTTAATAGACGTATTGGCAAGCAGGGCTTCTAAATTATGAAAATGTTGCGCTGCCAAAATCTCCGTTGGAGCCATTAAGGCACTTTGATATCCTCCTAAGTAGTTAGCATACATTGCGATAAAGGCGACGACCGTCTTTCCGCTTCCTACATCTCCTTGTAAAAGACGATTCATTCTACGCCTTGATTTTAAGTCGTCGACAATCTCGTCAATGGCCTTCTTTTGATCCCCAGTTAATTCAAATGGAATCGTCTTGATAAAGGCATCTAAATCAGCATCTTCAAAGGTTCTTGTCAACCCAAGCTGATTCTTATGATTTCGTTCCTTTAGATAATTGATCTTAAACATGAAAGCAAAGAGTTCTTCATATTTTAAACGAACGGTTGCTTCTTTTAACTTGTCCATCGTCGGTGGATTGTGAATGATGTTAAGTGCTGTTTTTTTGTTGGAAAAATGATAACGTTCTTGTAGAAATACGGGTAAATAATCAGGGACTTCGCGTCCGTAACTCAAAAGGGCCATATTGATATAAGTCGATAAATTCTTGTTGCTTAAACCACTCGTACAATGGTAAACTGGTTCAATTCGCTGTTGGTTTGTAAGCGTTCCCATCTTAATATCGGCCGCAGTGATGACATTTTTCTTCTTGTCGAGTTTTCCTACAACTGTAATCCCCGTTCCAACCGCAAGGTGCGTTTTTAAAAACGCCCTGTTGAAGATAGATACGCCAACTACGCCACTATTCGTAACAAAGCGGAAATTCATTTTGTTGAGTCCACCTTTGAATCGTAATAAAATAGGGACGCTTTCCACTTTACCATCGATGACGATATGTTCGCCATCTTCCGTATCAGGAAGGCTTCCCCGCTCTAAAATATCATAACGAAAAGGATAGTGTGTCACTAAATCTTCAATCGTATGAATGCCAATCTTATTTAA
>CAZJUW010000155.1:0-1716 GCA_964549325.1 uncultured Muribaculaceae bacterium | reverse complement strand
AGGCTGCTATACCAAAGTAGATGGAAAAGGATTGTTAGTTCCTTCCCTTACGGTGAAAGCAGTCGATTCAACTGGGGCTGGGGACATCTTCCATGGAGCGTTTACTTACTTTATCAGTCAAGGATATTCTCTCAAGGATTCGCTGGTCCTTGCCAATGTGGCGGGAGCTTTATCGGTGACCAAAATAGGAAGTCGTCATTCAATACCGACGTTAGAAGAAGTTTTAGATGAGGCCAAAAGACATGCTCTTTTACCGTGATAGTATGCCAAAGCTTGACTTACATGGAATGGATCGGGAGATTACAAGAATCCTAGTTTCAGAATTTTTGCATGATCAAGCGAAGCTTGGAAATCAAGAAGTTGCTATCATCCACGGGATTGGAACAGGTGCTTTAAGAAGTGAGGTTCATCATTTGCTCATCCATCATCCATTGGTAGAGGAATATAAAATGGACTATTTTAATGCAGGTTGTACCTTAGTAAAATTGAAGTCCGAAATTGACAAGAAATAGCAATTATTATAAAATTTAGACGTGGAAAAGATACTTTAGGAGGGGTAATATGAAGGGAATACTAATTGGCACGGCCAATCGCGATGGAGAAGAGAAAACCGTCCTTTATGTCATTCAGGATGAAGGGCATCTCGAAGAAGTATTCACAAGTGATATCGAAGCGAGAACGGCTGTCAATGAACAGCTTTATGACCTTGCGAAAGAAAATGGTTGTATACACGAAGATGGTAGTTATCATTTGACAAAGATGAAAGAGCTAGGCCTTTATCAAAGTTATCCTATCAGAGGTGAAGTGGATCAGGTGGCGGAAGAGAGGCGAATTTCTTTCGAAGAAACCAGGCAGCACGAAAGGGTAGATGAGGATACGCTTTTTGATGATTGGTTCCATCAATATGGTCCTCTTTTGGAAGGGAGTGAAGAAGATTTCGATCGTGCTTTCGCTACTCTTGATGAATTATTAAAGGATTCTGATGAAGAATATTTGTCGGTGAAACGAGGAAGACAATTTCTCGATTGGGTTTCTAACAAGACCAAAGATGAAGCATTTATGGAACAATATGGTGGTGCGATGAGTGAGTTAGAAGGCGCTTATCGTAGTATGAAGGAAATCTTGGAAGAATATGATGAAAAAGATGACAATCAAGATCAAGAGCGTAATATCTTAGATAAGATCAAATTTGCCATGCGCGACTATCAAGTTCAAATGACACTCTGGGGCGCCGGTGTGATCGATTTGGTGAAAGATGGCACTCATGTCGTGAAAAAAATTGCCACTCCTGTAGCGCATGTGGCAGGAAAGGTGGCCACGGGAATCGGACATGGTGTTGTCGGTCTTGGAAAAGCGATCAATGAAGCACACCAAGAACATAAAGAGGAAAAAGCAAAGCGTAAAGCTAACAAAGAACCGCTTACTTTCCAACAATACCGTCAGAAGAGAATCCATGACAGTGCGGTTCGAAGTATTGAACGTAGAAAAAGAAAGAAAAATTTTAATAATAAGCATCCTTATTTGAAAAAGGTGATCAAATTTTCACTTGGCTTAGCCGGAACGCTGTTGATTTGTTCATGGATTGCCTCTTATAAGGCAAGTGCTAAGGAAGCTCCTACGATCACACTCACGAAAGGTCGGCCAGTTAAATCATCACACGCTGTAAGTTTAAATACTGAATTTTTAGAAAGTAATCAAAGTCTACTATCCCAGGCT
>CAZJUW010000154.1:0-1787 GCA_964549325.1 uncultured Muribaculaceae bacterium | reverse complement strand
TGGACGAATTTCCGTCATCGCTCTTCCATCGGCACGAGAATGTTCTTTCACGACGATGCGACGGAATAATTGGTACTCTAAATCAGATAAGACTAACTTCACCTTAGTGATGAGTACTTTTAAGTCCAACTCGCTCAAGTCTTGATTCTCTTCTTCATACTTCGTAACGATATTCTCTTTGACGGATGCAATCGCTGCTTCCTTTGCTAGTTTATCGATCGTAAGATGTAGTGCTGCATCCAAATCTTGGCTGGCAAGATCCTCGACTTCTTTCCGGAACTCATCACTGATTTCCAAAACTTCATACTCCATCTTGGGAACTCCTAATTCCTCGATGATCTTTTCTTCGAAAGCAACTAACTCCTTGACCGCAGCATGTCCAACCATTAAAGCTTCTAACATGTCGTCTTCCGAAACTTGTTTCGCACTCGATTCCACCATATTGATTGCATCTTTCGTTCCTGCAACCGTTAGGTCAATATCACTTTTCTCCGCTTCTTCCACCGTCGGATTGATGATATACTTTCCATCTACTCTTCCTACTTTTACGGCAGCGATCGGTCCGCCAAATGGAATTTTACTGATCGATACCGCTAAATTGGAACCAAGTAGTGCTGCAAGCTCTGGAAGATTATCTTGATCGACACTCAATACTTCATTGATCACTTGAACTTCATTGCGGAAATTCTCTGGGAAAAGTGGACGCATCGGACGATCGATCATACGAGCAGCCAATGTCGCTGCATCAGTAGGTCTACCTTCTCTTTTAATAAATCCACCCGGAATCTTTCCAACAGAGTACAATTTTTCCTGATACTGTACTTGTAATGGGAAGAAATCAGATAAGACGTTTGCGTTATCACTTACAACGGCTGCTGCTAAGACAACGGTATCCCCATAACGTACTAAAACCGCACCGTCTGCTTGTTTCGCTAACTCTCCATTTTCAACAACGATCTTTCTTCCATAAAAATCTAATTCAAATATTTTTTTCATACTTCCTCCTACATACAAATGGTTATCTCACTTTTCTAGTATACCATATAAATATCGTTTTACTTTCTTGTATAACAAGCCAAACAAAGAGATTCCTCTGAAAAAGAAAGACACGAAAAACGTGTCTACTTTCTTAATCCCAATTGTTTGACAACTTCACGATAACGTTTGACGTCTTTCTTTGCTAAATAATTTAGCATATTACGACGTTGTCCAACTTTCTTTAACAAGCCGCGACGTGAATGATGATCGTGAATATGCGTTTTCAAGTGTTCCGTTAAGGTATTGATCTCTTCTGTTAGAATTGCAATCTGTACTTCTGGAGATCCCGTATCCTTTTCATTTCTCGCAAACTTCTTTACGATCTCTTGTTTCTTGTCAGTTGTTAATGCCACAACAAACACTTCCTTTCTTTCTTGATTCACCAAATCTGAGTAACGGTCGGAAGAATCCACTACTAAGAATTGGTAAGCATCTATATTATATGTAAAAAAGACTCGTTTGACAAGTCCTTTCTTCATCAATTTATATTCAATTCCATTGAAGTATCCTATAGCGATAGATTCTACATGATCCGCATTCAACCTCACGTCCTCATAATAAAGATAAGAGTTCTCAAGTTATCCTAGGTATTTGTAGCATTTCCCAAGATATCATCCCTTTTGATGATCATCGTTAAAGCAAGCTCTGTTATAGTTCCTGTACTTATTCTAGTACATATTTATTAGCTTCCGTACCATCCCCACTCTGTATCTGGATATCAGATCTCAGATATACGACTGGCCGGACCC
>CAZJUW010000153.1:0-1787 GCA_964549325.1 uncultured Muribaculaceae bacterium | reverse complement strand
CTGTTAAGTTGACAGCATTCGATGCTCCCACTAATACAAATAGGATGAAGAGTCCATAGAGCCAACCAAGTTCGATGTTGATCCCAAGTGTTCCCACAACGAAAGCCGTGTCCCCTCCATTTTTCATATAGATATAGAAGAAACCTAAGGCGATTAGTACTTGGCCAAACAATTTTTGATAAGTCGTTAAGCCCTCATTATTCTTCTTACGAACCGAAAGAAAATCGTCTAGAAAGCCAATGATCGCGTAACCGATAAATACCCAGAAAATGATCCCTAAATTCTCTGTGAACTGTACTTTATCTGTAATCAAAAGAGCAGCCATCGAAAATAAGGTTGCTAAAATGAAGATCAATCCACCCATCGTTGGAGTGCCCTCTTTTTTTCTATGGTTTTCCCCAACAAAAGCACTGATTCGTTGTCCAACGTGAAGTCGTTTAAGAAGTGGTAAGATGATAAATCCTAACACAGTCGAACATAAAAAACCGATCATGACTGCGAAAACCGCTTTCGTGAGTAATAACATTGTAACACTCCCATTTCTGTCTTTCATTATATCATAATTTCAGTCAAGTCACTGAAAACATTCAAATCTATACAATTTTTGACATCAGCCAAGTAACAGTCGAATCGTCGAGTTGGCAGCGACTCGTTCTCCCGCCGCAGGAGACTGTTCTATGACCGTTTCTCCCGTTCCTGAATATTCTACTTGAAAGCGTGCGAGAAGTTCATTTGCTTCCTTGACTGTTTTGTCCGTAACGTCTGGAACTTCAATATAAATATCATCGTTCCATTCATAGTCTTTCTCGATTTGTCCTTCCTGTTTGGGGATTTCCAAAGCATCGATGATATCTAAGAGAATTCTCCTTGCGATCGGTGTGGTCGTATAACTAGATAATAATGCTGTATTTTTCGGATTATCGATCGCGATATATAAAATCGCCTTAGGATCATTCGAAGGAACGATTCCAACAAATGACATGATGTAGTTGTTCACTAAGTAACGACCGTTTTCTACCTTTTGCGCAGTTCCTGTTTTTCCGCCAATGCGATAGCCATCGATATAGGCTGCTTTCCCACCACCATTCGATACGACCGTCTCTAGAGCATACCGCATGATTGCTGAGGTTTCTTCACTGATCGTTTTTCTTACAAACTTTTTTTCATTCTGTAAAATGATATTATTTGTCTCTGGTTCTAGAATACTTTTGACAACATATGGCGTATAAAGATTACCACCATTCACAACCGCACTAACAGCTGCCATTTGTTGTATAGGAGTGACGGAAACACCTTGGCCAAAGGCCGTGGTCGCAAGTTCCACAGGTCCTACTTTGTCCAAAGGAAAGATGATTCCTGTCCCCTCCCCATTTAAGTCAATTCCCGTCTTTGAACCAAAACCAAACTTTTGTAGATAGGAAAATAATGTTTCCTTTCCTAAAAGTTGCCCCATCTTCACAAACCCAGGGTTACATGAATTTTGAAGCACTTGTAAGAAAGTCTGATGTCCGTGTCCACCTGCTTTCCAACACTTAATTCTGGCATTTTCTACTTGTACAGAACCAGAATCGTCAAAAGTATCGTTAAATAAGTCAACTACTTCCTCTTCGACCGCCGCAGCAGTCGTAATAATCTTGAAAGTAACCCCCGAAAACGATACCTAAAAAAAGCAATAAAAAAAACTATATTACCATATCATATGATAACTTAGTCAATGTCGTAACTTAAATACACATTTATTTTAAAACTATTTCTTTGAAAATCAGATCTTCCTAAATCTAAAGTTT
>CAZJUW010000152.1:0-1819 GCA_964549325.1 uncultured Muribaculaceae bacterium | reverse complement strand
AAGGAATAAATTATGAAATTAACTATTAAAAAGGACGTCTTATTAGAAGCACTCAATAAAGTATCGAAAGCTATCTCTACAAAGAACTTGATTCCAGTTCTATCAGGAATTCGTTTTGATTTAAAAAAGAAGCGGTTAACTTTAACAGCTTCAGATAATGATATTACGATTCAAACCTATATTCCAAATGAAGATGATAATATGAAGATCGATGAAGAAGGTAGTATTATCATTCAAGGAAAATATGTATTAGATATCGTCCGAAAACTACCAGATGAGTACATCAATATTGAAGTAGTAGATGAATTAAAAATTTTAATTTATACCGAAAATAGTGAATTCAATTTAAATGGCATTAGTGAAAAGGAATATCCTCATATTGATCTGAGTGAAAATAAAGAATTTTTAACGATCGATAGCAAAACTTTAAAAGAGATCGTTTTTCAAACAGCTTTCGCATCTTCTCAAGACGAATCTAAGCCAATCTTAACAGGCATTAACTTCAAGATCGCTGGTAACTTACTAGAATGTAATTCAACAGATTCTTATCGCTTAGCAAGAAAGATTGTGAAATTAGAAAAAGAGAGTAGTGAAAACTATAATATTGTCATTCCTTCAAAAAATGTGATTGAATTTTGTAGAATTATTGGTGAAGGGGACCATAATATTGAATTACATATTTTCAATAATAAGATCTTATTTAAATATGACAATGTCTTATTCCAATCACGTCTTATCAATGGAGCGTATCCAAATACTTCCAATTTAATGCCGACCGATTCTTTATTAGTTGTGAATACGACGATTGACGAACTTTATAGTGTGATTGATCGCGCTAGTATCCTTACAAGTGATAAAGATAAGAATATTGTTACTTTGGAAACAAATAATAATATTATGACTGTTCGTAGTTCTTCTTTAGAAATTGGTCGTGTCGAAGAAAAATTGGCTATTATGAAAAATAATGAAGAAGATATTAAGATTTCCTTCAGTGCAAAATATATGATGGAAGCATTGAAAGCATTTAATACACCAAAAATTGAACTTCATTTTACGGGCGAAGTAAAGCCAATCGTCATTAAGAGTAGTGAAGATGAAACTTTAACACAATTAGTTTTACCAATTCGTACTTATTAGTTTTCATCATGATAATTGTTGAAAAAAATAAAAGTGGAAAAAAAATTCATCATTTTCCACTTTTTTTGTGGAAAATTATCGAAAAAAGTTAGAATTATCGACATATTTCTAGTTTGTTCGACACTTGAAAGGGGTAGGATACCATGACGAAAACGAAAAAAAGTTTTCAGAAAGGGGATTCGTATGCAAACATATGAAATTAACGAAGGAACGGTAGCACTTTTGCCCGTTTCTAAAAATCAGACAAAAGTTTATGAAGATGAAGAGGAGCTGGAAATCAATAAGACACCTTATGAAATCATGGAAGAGAGCTGTGCTTACTTTGGAAGTACTTATGCAGGAAGACAAGTAGGGGCTCAAACAATTTTAGGAAATGGATATAAAGTTCCAATTATTGTGGAAGAGAGTAAGGATATGATCTTCTTTCCAACCTTATCACCAACTTCTTCCTCATGTTGGTGGTTAGCTCTAAACCATATTGAAAAAGTGGAAAAAGTAGGTGAGAATACAAAAATTCATTTTGATACAGGATTAGAACTTATTATTCCTATTTCTTATCGCTCCCTTCAAAACCAATTATTGCGTGCAACTAGACTTCAGACGATTTTAAAGAAAAGAAAACAGTAGAAAAAGGATGATTTTTGTCCTTTTTTCTTTATTTTAACCAATATTATGTTATAAT
>CAZJUW010000151.1:0-1923 GCA_964549325.1 uncultured Muribaculaceae bacterium | reverse complement strand
GATACCCCTCCTCGTAACATCAAAAGAAAAAACACCACTCATAAGAGTAGTACTTAAGCACGTGATACGTATTTGCCATCGGAAGTTCCAACGAGAACTTTATCACCAATGTTTACGAATAGTGGAACTTTGATCGTCATTCCCGTTTCCAGTGTTGCATCTTTCATCGCCGTGTTACTGGTATTTCCTTTGACAGCAGACTCCGTATGCGTCACTTCTAAGACGATCTTATCTGGTAAGTTGATTCCTAACATTTCGCCTTCGTAAAAGGTGATATCAACATCCAAGTTCTCTTTTAAGAATTTGATATCATCGCCTAGTGCCGAAGCGGAAAGTTCTACTTGCTCATACGTATTCATATCCATGAAATAATAGATATCTCCCTGATTATATAAATACTGCATAGCTTTCTTTTCGATCCTTGCAGTCTCTACTTTCACGCCAGCATTAAACGTCTTTTCAACGATGGAACCAGTACGTAAATTCTTTAGTTTCGCTTTGACGATCGCTGCACCTTTCCCAGGTTTTACGTGTTGACTTTCCACAACGGAGAAAATATCTTGATCGATCTTAATCGTCATCCCATTTTTAAAATCATTTGAATTTACCATCGATTGTCCTCCTTTTTATGAGGCGTTTTACTCCTCTTTTTTTAGCAGTCTTGTCGATCACCTTTGGTACTTGCACCTCGACAGTACCACAAGGTGTACCAGACTGTAGTTTCATATGATTGGTCATCGCACTTGAATTCGGTAAAAACGGATTTTGAAATCTACTTTTGGCCATGGTTTTACCTACTACTTCTGTTCTACATGTTCTGTGTGCTTTCTGCACTTAGGACAAAAC
This sequence comes from uncultured Muribaculaceae bacterium, assembly GCA_964549325.1. Lineage (GTDB taxonomy): Bacteria > Bacillota_I > Bacilli_A > RF39 > UBA660 > CARZYU01. Next base: position 1,077 of record CAZJUW010000151.1, on the reverse strand, counting down.
TTGTTTAATTTTAGACGATCTGTCGTATTTTTTACGTTCTTCTCTTTTCTGTAGTTTAGCTCATTACAAACACTACATTTTAAGGTCTTTTCTTGTCTATTTCCTACTTTTGCCATACTATCCCCTCCTCGCGTCTATCAGTATTATAGCAAACAATTGTGAAATTGCAAAGAAAATTATGGAAAAGATCGTTAGATGATCTCACAATCTTCCGTCTTTTTTCTAAATTCTTTCTCCTCGTTCGTCTTAAGACTCTCTTCCGATCTTTCATCGATTTGATAGAACTCATCTGGTAGTGGCGCAAACGTAGCTGTTTTCTTTTCTCCACCGAGATAGACATGCAAGATGTGATCTAATTCCTTCCGTTCAATCGGTTTCGCAAGATAATCATCAAACCCCGCTTCGAGATATTTTTCCCGCATCCCTACCAGGGCATTTGCCGTCAAAACAACACAAGGAGTGGAAAAAGAAGAAATCATCTTTAACCCCTTCAACGTCTCTACCCCACTCATCTTGGGCATCATGTCATCTAACAAGATAAGATCATAATCTTTCCCTTCTCGAATGCGATCTAAACAAGCGAACCCACTATCTACACTCTCGACAGTAATCTGATACTTTTCTAACAGCTTGCCCGTAATTTTTAAATTCAGTGGATTGTCATCGACCACCAAGACCGTTTTGCCTGGAAAGACGTTTACAGCCTCATTTACCTCTGTCGTTTGACCACTAGAAGCTGTGCCATACTTTTGTCTTACATAAACAGTAAACTTACTTCCTACGCCGTATTTACTTTGAACGACGATCTTACCACCCATCATTTCCACCAATTGTTTCGTGATCGCAAGACCTAACCCAGTTCCCTCTAACGTCGTATTTCGGTCTTCTTCCAAGCGATTAAATTTGTCAAAGAGATGATCGATCTTTTCTTCCTTGATTCCACGACCTGTATCTTCCACAGAGATCACTAAGGAACAGCTATTCTTATCGTTGACACAGTTCACTTCAAAACGAATCATTCCTTTTTCCGTGTACTTCATCGCATTCGTAAGCAAGTTGATGATAATCTGTTTGATT
>CAZJUW010000150.1:0-1928 GCA_964549325.1 uncultured Muribaculaceae bacterium | reverse complement strand
ACGAGTGATGTCTTAAATTCGCAGGGAGCAAAGTTATCGGTCGACAATTCCGGGAATCCTGCGGTTTCTTTGAGTATTAAAGATAAAGATAAATTTTATGAAGTGACGAATCAAGTCAAAGATTATACCAATAATCAAATCGTCATTTGGCTTGATTTTGATCCAGCCATTGATAGTTATCGTAGTGAAAAAGAAAATTGTGGGGATTTAGCTAGTTCTCGTTGCCTTTCCGCAGCCACGGTCAGCCAAGGGTTTGCAAGTGATGTCATCATTCAGGGGAACTTTACGAAAGAAGAAGCTGAAAATCTCGTCAATTCAATTAACGATGGCCAACTGCCAACGAAGTTGGAGGAAGTATCTAACCGGACCGTGGGGGCATCCTTCGGGAAAGATACCCTTTCAAATACGTTGCTGGCGGGTATCATCGGCGTGACGCTCATCATCCTCGTCATGATTTTACTGTATCATTTCTGTGGTTTCATCTCGGCGATTGCGATGTTACTCTATACGTTCTTAGTATTCTTAGTCTTCTGGATTGCAGGAGGGGTATTGACGCTTCCTGGTATCGCAGCGATCGTCTTAGGAATTGGAATGGCCGTCGATGCGAATGTACTTACTTTTTCACGAATTAAGGATGAACTCTATGCGGGAAAATCTTTAAAAGAAGCTTATCGAACAGGGGTCAAGAACAGTTTCAGTGCCATTTTAGACTCCAACATCACGACGCTTTTGGTCGCGGTAATCCTCTTCTTATTTGGTGAGAGTAGTGTCAAAGGATTTGCGACGATGCTCATCATCACTGTCGTGGTGACGATGTTTACGATGGTCTTCTTAACGAGATCAATCATGAAGTTCTTTGTAAGGACAGGTTATTTTGATGATAAAGTAAATGCCTTTATTCACATCAAGAAAGAAGAAATTCCTGATATCAAAAAAGGAGAGAAAAGAACGCACTTCCCATTTGCTAAAGTGGATTTTGTAAAGTATATGAAACCATGTGCGATCGCCTCTAGTATCATCATCGTTGCTGGCTTGGTCCTCACGTTCACGATGGGCTTAAACCTGGGTATCGATTACCAAGGTGGGACGGATATTACCGTGAAGACAGAGGAAGTATTAAGTGAGGAAGATCTTGAAAAAGATCTCGAAGAACTAGAATTGACCGAAGATGAAGTGATCATCACGGATGGTGAAGTACATCTTAAGGTGACTGACGTCATCAAGGGTGATGATTCAGATCAAGTCATCGCTTACTTCGAAGAGAAATATGACGCTAAGGTCGACCTTGGTGCCGTATCGAATATCGTCAAAAAGGAACTGACGAAAAATGCCTTCTATTCGGTATTATTTGCCATTCTAGGTATGATCATCTATATCTCGATCCGGTTCAAGTTCAGTTATGCTGCGTCTTCCGTCGTCGCTTTGTTACACGACGTTCTCATGATCGTGTCGGTGTTTGCTCTTTGCAGATTGGAAGTATCTGTCATGTTCATTGCCGCCGTTTTGGCAATCATCGGTTACTCGATCAACAATACGATCGTCACATTCGACCGCGTTCGCGAAAACTTACGGAAAAAGGGTAGCGGTGAACTTACGAAAGATACATTACGAGATGTGGTAAATGATAGTATTCGTGAGACCTTTACGAGAAGTTTGTATACCTCTCTTACGACGCTACTACCTGTGATCGCCTTGATCTTCTTGGGGTCAAAGGGAATCTTGAACTTTAATCTAGCGATGTTGATTGGCTTAATCGCAGGTACCTATTCTTCAATCTTTATCTCACCAAATCTATGGTTGTGGATGGAAGGAAGACGCTTAGGAAAAGATCAGAAAAGTAAAAAAACAAAAAGACAAAAAACAAAGAAAGTTTATCGAGATGAACTCGATGAATTATCTATCAAAGGAATTAACTCTTAAAAAAGGAG
>CAZJUW010000149.1:0-1929 GCA_964549325.1 uncultured Muribaculaceae bacterium | reverse complement strand
ACCCTTACCCAGAACGTTTTCCAATTACGCATGAAATTAAGGATGCGCGTCTTTTAGAGGATGGTGTGACAGGTGTTTCTGTCGCAGGGCGGATCGTCTTAATGCGGAAAATGGGAAAGATGAGTTTTTTAACCATTCGTGATATTGAAGGATCTATTCAGATTTCAATGAAGTTTGATCTGTTAGGAGAAGAGAAATATCAATTCTTTAAGAGTAATATCGATATTGGCGATTTTATTGGGGTTACAGGAGAAGTGTTCACTACGCAGACAGGAGAGAAAACAATTAGAGCGGAGGATTTTGTTTTCTTAGGCAAGGCACTTCGTCCGCTTCCAGAAAAGTTTCATGGTCTAACTGATACGGAGATGTGTTATCGTAACCGTTATATCGACCTTATCATGAATGAAGAGACGAGAGCTCGTTTCTTATTAAAGTATCGTTTCATTCGTGAAATTCGTAGATACTTGGAAGATCGAAATTATATCGAAATTGAAACGCCAGTACTTAACAATAAAGCAAGTGGTGCCTTGGCAAAACCGTTCGTGTCACATCACAATGCGTTAGATATTGATGTTTATCTTCGCATCGCGCCAGAAACTTATCTAAAGCGCGCTATCGTCGGTGGCTTTACGAAAGTATTTGAGTTTGCAAGATGTTTCCGTAATGAGGGTATCGATGCAACTCATTTACAGGATTTCACAATGTTAGAAGCATATTGCAGTTACTATAACTATGAAGATAACATGATCTTGATCGAAGATATGTTAAAGACAGTGATCAAGAATGTCTATGGAAGTTTAGAGGTCAGAATTGGAGATCAGAGCGTTGACTTCTCTAAGAAATGGGAAAAGGTAAGTTTTCGAGAATTGTTATTAAAGTATGCAAATATTGATATTCGTATCGAAAATACGAAAGAAAAGTTACTGCAAGCGATAGAAGATCATTCGATTGTGGTCGAAAGTGAGACCGATATTCATCAATTAGGCTTTGGCAAGATTGTTGACTTACTCTATAAGAAAGTTGCCCGTCCATATATGATCGAACCAGTATTTTTGGTAGAGCATCCAATTGAGCTGTCGCCACTTGCGAGAGCAAATGATGAAAATCCAGAACTTACGGATCGTTTTCAATTAGTGATCAATGGAGCAGAGATCGTCAATGCTTATTCAGAACTTGTTAATCCAATTGAACAATTGCATCGTTTAGAGGAACAAGCGGAACTAAATCGTCAAGGGGATGACGAAGCTATGATGATGGATCAAGATTATATTGATGCGATGGAATATGGTATGCCACCAATTTCAGGCTGGGGTATGGGAATCGATCGTGTCATTCAGGTGTTGACAGATACTCCGAATATTAAAGATAACGTTTTATTTCCATTGATGCGTCCATTGACAGAAGGATCGGAAGAAGAGTAATCTTCTTTTTTTGTACAATTTAAAAAAAGTCTTCCTAATTATACTTCAAAGTATGTTATACTGAAATTAGAGGAGGTGTACGCGCGTGGCAAAATTTTGTAAGAATTGTGGAGCAGAGTTGAACGAGAACCAAGAAGTATGCTTAAAGTGTGGAATCAAAGTAGATGGTGAATCTACGAAAGCAGCAACTGTAAGCACGAGTTCAAAACAAGATAAGTACGCAGTCGTAGGTATGGTCTTAGGATTAGTATCGATCATCGCTTGGTTAATTCCATTATTTGGATATCCAGTTACGATTTGTGGTATTGTCTTTTCAGCAAAAGGTTTAAACTCACAACAGAATAAAGGAAAAGCAACCGTTGGTTTGATTTTCTCAATTTTATTCTTAATTGTAACGCTTATCAATTCTATTTTGGGTGCGATAGTGGCAAACTTTTAGGATAAGTGTTGATAAGATAAAAGATTATTTCGCAAGAGATAATTTTTTATTTTGGAGAAAAGCCGAAAT
>CAZJUW010000148.1:0-1993 GCA_964549325.1 uncultured Muribaculaceae bacterium | reverse complement strand
TGAAGTGATCGAAGAGGTGCTTTCCAAACACTATGTGAAGGACTATGGCAATTCCAATCCAGACCTCATCGACATGACGGAATATGAAAAAACGACGATATATGCCTCTTCTTACGAAAAGGAGATCTTGGATCATGAGGAAGGAGCTTTATACAAACTCATTGAAGTGAAAGGAAATGGATATCAAGGGTATCTTGTTGCTATTTATGATGCGAGTAAGGTGAAACTGGCAACGACACGGTATCTAGGCGAACGAGGAGAATCCATTTTGACGGTTGCGAAAAACAATCAGGCAGTAATTGCTTTGAATGCAGGTGGTTTCTATGATCCAGATTGGAATAGCAATGGTGCGATGCCTCATGGAACAGTGATTCAAAATGGCAAAGTAGTCAGTGACTTTTATGATGCAGCTGTTGGTGGTGGGTTCGTTGGATTTAATCAGGAGAATAAGTTGGTCTTAGGAAAGTATACAAAGGAAGAAGCCCTTGCAATGGGCTTACGTGATGCCGTCGAGTTTGGCCCATTCTTGATCGTAGATGGAAAACCCTCTTTTATTCGCGGTAACGGTGGTTGGGGAATTGCTCCTAGAACGGCAATTGGCCAGCGCCAGGATGGAATTGTATTATTTCTGGCGATCGATGGACGCCTTCCTAGCAGTATTGGTGCGGACATGATCGATTTAACGGAAGTGATGCAGCGTTATGGGGCTTATAATGCCGCAAATATGGATGGTGGAAGTTCCACAGAGCTAGTCATCAATGGAGAAATCATCAATCATCCTGTCGCCGGTGGTACAAATGGGTTACGTGATATGCCAACGTTTTGGATCGTAACAGAATAAGGAAGTGATACATTGACAACAGGGCAGAAGATCATCGAAGAGATCTGTAGAGAAGAAGGAATTTCGGTAAAGCATCTTTCTAAAGATTGGGTATTAGAGTTAGAAAAGAACGGTATAAGACGTTATATTGCGGGCTATAAATTTGATCTAAATGGACATGCGTTAGGCGAAGTACTGGATGATAAATATGGTACGTATGATTTGTTAAAACAAGCTGGGTTTCCAGTGGTTCCACATCACATTTTATATCCTCATGAGAACATGGAAGCTTATGCACTTGGTTGTCATACAGAAGAGGATGCAATTCGTTTATTCCAACAGTATGGGAATGATGTCGTCTTGAAGAGCAATACGGGAACTTGCGGATACGATGTTTACCATGTGAAAACGCAAGCAGATCTTCTTACAGTGCGAAATCAATTGTTGAGAAGGAATGCCTCAATCAGTTTAAATCCTTATCGTAAGATCCTTCATGAATATCGAGTCATCCTTTTGGAAGGCAAGGCATGGCTTACTTATCAGAAGAATCTGCCTGTTGTGGTAGGGGATGGGATCCATTCCCTACGAGAGTTACTCTTACAAAAACAATCTTCTAAGACGTTGCAAACCTATGAGAGCACAGAGTTCGATACTATTTTAGAAGTAGGAAAGACGTATCCGTGTGGTTGGAAGTACAACCTTTCACAAGGGGCAACAGTTACGGAAGAAATCGACGATAAGAAAAGGACTAGGCTCCTAATCCTTGCCGAGCAGATTGCTTCTAGGTTTGACATTCAGTTTGCCAGTATCGATTTGATTGAAACAGAAGAATTTGGAATAGAAGTATTAGAAATCAATAGTGGTGTCATGATGGATTTTTATGCTTCCATCGGGAAAAAACAATATGAAATGACAAAGAAAATATATCGGGAAGCACTGGAAAAAATGATGGGAAAGTAGTTGCTCTCTTTTTTCTTTTCATGATAGAATAAATTTGGAAAAAATAAGAGGAGATGTAAGCTGTGGAAAAAGAAAAACTGAACCTGGGGGGGGGATATATTAGAAGGTAAGAAGAAAAAGAGGAAAACGTTAACCGTGGTTTTATCTGTTACGTTGGGCCTCGTTCTCTTACTAGGGTTGTCTTATGCCTGGTATACTTTAACAATCCAAGGA
>CAZJUW010000147.1:0-2050 GCA_964549325.1 uncultured Muribaculaceae bacterium | reverse complement strand
TCTCCTCTTATTTTTACTCTACCACAAACAGAAAAAGAGATCTAGTCCCTTTTTCCCAAACACTTGCCAAAGTATGGATATACAGTAATTCAAATGATCAATTCTAGTTTCATTCTTTCCCATTTTACATTTCCTCTACTATAAGCAGCAACAACTTTTCATGAATTTGTTATAGACTTCTATCTCTTTACAAATCATAGTGATTTGAAGTAATAAGACTTGATACTCTTAATACCCCTAATTATTTTATCTCTTCAAACAGCAATTCTATGGCATCTGTAAGTTGACGACGCGTTTCATTATTCATATTCTTAATTTCCGAGATGAGTTTCAAGACATTGTTGAGTTTCGATGGCCTCAATTCGTTGATGTCTGTTACACCACTTTTGGTAAAAAGAGCTGATAAGATCCCCGTAATTTCTTTTCGTCTTGCATCATCCATCTTTTCGAGCCAAGAAGATAAGGCACGTTCCTTTTTCTTACTGGAAGCACTTTGCTCGGTCTGTAAAAATCCAGCTCCGTAACAACACCAAGTTGTGCCGTCGTGTGAGAAAATTCCACGAACGGTCGTCTTGACGATGATATAATTTTCAGGATGACAAAAGAGCATTCCAACGAGGCTATCTTGAGGCACGATCATCGTCAGTTTCTTTTGCACTCGTTGGAAAGAGCGAGACTGATACTCTTTTTCACGCAGACCCGGTCCATCGTTATTGTAGACATGTTTGATCCTACGCCTTATGAGTGGGTTTGCATACATCGCAGCGACTAAAGCGAGGTTTCCACCTTTAGAATGTCCACCAACACGCGTAACTCTATGAAACTTTCGGATGATGTGATTGAGATAAGTAATTGCCTTTTCTTGGGCTGGCACAGGAAATTCATAGGAGATACGAAAGTCCTCTTCCCAACCACTCACTTGTCCATCCGTTCCTTCAAAGGAGACGAACATGGTATTATCAGGAAGTAATATGGTAAGTGCTCCAAATTGCGATTTTGCTTCTACTTCGTAAACGTAGTCTGTTAATAACAAATTGCTATAACGGTGACAAGTACTAAGGTTAGAAAAAAGTTCTACTGCACTGCGAATTGCTTTTACTTGTTTTTTCATTTCATTCGCAGGATGCAACCGATCAAATTCTTCCCATGCCTCTTGAATCGAAATCTTAGTACCTAAAGAAACGATCCCTCGAAAGTCAACATAAGATAACATCGACAAGATCACATTGTCCACTTCATTGAATGGTTGATCTAAGAAAGAAAATTTATCATAATACTTAAGATAGGTTTTGAGGTTAAGTGCTTCTTTCATATTTAATCCCTCCTTTTTTATTATACAATGAATTTTAATATTCCATCAAAATATGGTATGCTTCTTTTATGAAAAAAAGTGTGCAAAGAATTCTGGCTGTTTTGGTCTGTGGAAGTTGTCTATACCTTTTGCTTTTGAAAATTCTTAGGTTACATATCCCATGTCTTATTAAGAAATTAACGGGCTTTTACTGTCCTGCCTGTGGCATCAGTAGAATGTTTCTTTTCCTACTGAAGGGAAACTTTTACCAAGCTTTTCGAATGAATCCTCTTTTTCTATTATTACTGCCAGTGTTTTTATACTTTCTCTTAGACTTTGTCTGTAAATTTATGTTAGATAGACATAATTATGTCATTAAAAAAGTACCAAAAAAAGCTTGGTACATATTGATCATCATTATCTTTGCTTTTGGGATCCTACGAAATATTCCTATCTTTGATTTTCTTACTCCAATTTATGTTAAGATATTTTCTTCTTAACTCTTCTGAATTTATGAAAACACCTTATACATCAAAATATTAGTCCCATTTTTAATATTATCTCTTGCCATATTTTTTTTCATTAACATCATAACATACTATTTCCCAAAAACAAATTTTTTTTGATTTTGGGAAATAGAAAACTTAACAGAATTATTATTTTGTAATTTAAAAGAAAAGAGTATTGAACTTTGTCAACACTCTGAACTTTTATTATTAAAGTCCTTCGTCTTATTGCTATCATTTTATTACTCCTTAC
>CAZJUW010000146.1:0-2180 GCA_964549325.1 uncultured Muribaculaceae bacterium | reverse complement strand
GGCTTAAACTCTCGTCAAAGCTCACTTCGGTTCTCGTCTTACGATTTTTTCTTAAGTACATCAAAATCTCGTTATCAATACACCTAGAGGCATAGGTAGCCAGTTTAATATTTTTCTCCATACTGAACGTATTGATTCCTTTGATCAAGCCAATGGTTCCAATACTGACTAAGTCTTCTAAATCGATCCTTGTATTCTCGTACTTCTTGGCCAGAAAGACAACGAGACGAAGATTGTGTTCGATGAGCTTATCACGTGCAAATTGATCACCATCGGCCGCTTGAATCAGATAATACTCTTCTTCCTCTTTCGAAAGTGGTTCTGGCAAAACATCCGTCGATCCAACGTAGAACACGCCAAGGGAAAAAGAAGTGAAAAGATCCCAAATCAAACTTACTAAAAATAAAAGACTAATCATTGTAATCCCTCCAAATAATCATGATTTAAGATGAGGTTAGCTCCCTCAATATGAAATGGTTTTTCGGCTAAACCAAGCAAAATATTTTGATGTACTTTTCCATCGATCATTATCGTTTTAAGACGTAAACACTTAATGAGTCCATGGTGGCCAAGACTCGTAAAGGGAACGAAGAGACAATCTTCTTCGCGAAAGGAAAGGTGTGGATCATACAAAAGATGAATGGGTCTTCGAGAATAAGGATCATGTAGATGATTTCCCGTATCGAGATAGCCTTGATAAGTATATTCCTTCTTGCGGTAACGAAAAGAAACTTGATGATAGTGTTGGTAGCGTACCCTTTTCCGATAATCCTTGACGTAACAAAAGAGAATGAAAGGAGACAAAAGACAAAGGACCACGAAATTGATACTAAAGCCATTGTGAAAAAAGATTAGTCCTTTGTTTGTATAGCTGTAATTGAGATTCAAAAAATACATGAAGCCACCTAATAGAATACTCGTAAAGTAAAGAAAAAGAAAATTCTTCACAAAGGATTTAAAATCGTGAAAGCCAAAGGAGGAAAGAAGCATGAGAATACTTACGACCACCTTCAATAGAAACAAAGTAAAAGAGTTAAGTGGTAGAAAAAGAAAGAAGATGGAAAGTGCTCCCACTCCTGCTCCTAAAAGTAAATAACGAAACTTTCGTTTGCGAGCAAGGGCCAGATTGACCACGATGAGTAAGATGAGGTCCATACCAAAGTTGAGTAGAAAAACGACATCGAGATATATTTTCATCGATCCATCACCAAACAAAGTATACAAAAAGAAACGACCAAATTTTGTCGTTTCTTAATGTTATTTTTTCTTTCTCCAAAACGTTCGAAAGACGTAACTAAAGAAGATGAAGTCAAGGATGATAAACACCCACACCAGCAAAGTGAAGACTACGCCATTTGTATATCGTCCGATGATGGCTGGAATACTTTCTGGAATGTACTTTCCAATTAGAGCCGCCACATCAGGTAACCCAATATTATTCTTGACTAACGTAAGTGCCCGTAAGAAAATATCCAAAAGTCCTATCACGTAGACGAAACTGGAGAACTTTCGAAAGCAGATCACCACCAGTAAGAGGATGATGGCAAGTACAATTAAATCCCAATACACTCGTGTCAGCTCCTTCTATAATCCAATGGTATAAGGATTTTCTTTCGTACCTAGTCCACCGGTAATTTTCACTGTTGATAACAGATACATTGCTGGCCTTACGGCAGTAATAGTTAGTATGTCACCAGACAATAGTTCACCACTCTGAAGGGTGGAAACGGTTGCGGTTGTTCCATCTGCCCATGTATGATTCACATCCAACATACTGATCTGCGTCTTGGTCAAGTAAGCGTTGCTAGGAAGTAAGAAATCGCCATTCAGAAAAGTCATATCCGCCGAAATCAAGGATCCTTCTGCATTTTGTAATGGCGTATCGCTAACGATCTTTGTTTGATCACCTTCGACCTTTACGATACGATAAAGCTTGTTATTCCCTAATCCAAAGGATAGATACTCTCCACTATAACGCGTGTTTAGTAAGGTATTCGCTCGCGGAATGACATCATCTCCAGCCAAGCGATAAGGATCATCTTCCGTTCCCGATCCAGAGGCAATTTTCACTGTTTTCTGAAGATTGATGACTGGTCTCACTCCATAGGTAGCAGCCGTTCCTACAGTAAGAGCCCCGTTTTCTTGCATATACCACAATGCGTTTTCATTTGGCGTTAAGG
>CAZJUW010000145.1:0-2186 GCA_964549325.1 uncultured Muribaculaceae bacterium | reverse complement strand
ACATGAGTTATCCTGAAATCATGAAATCTAACCGCAATGCGATGATGATCTTTGTGAACGGTCGTTTTATCAAGAATAATGAACTAAACAAAGTAATCGCCGATACGTATCACAACTATATGCCAGTCGATAAATATCCCATCGTCATCTTTCAATTGACGGTGGATCCAACGTTAGTAGATGTCAACGTACATCCGACGAAGATGGATATCAAATTTTCGAAGATGGACGAGTTGAAAGCATTGTTACAGGACGTCATCTCTTCGACGTTATCTCGTCTTACGTTAATTCCCAACGTGTCAGTACGGGAAGAGAGTAGTATTCCTAATATTTCGCCTTTCGTATCGAGTGTTCAAAACCGAAAAGAAGAGACGGAGGTAGAACGTCCACAGGCCGAGGAGACTTCTTTTGATTTTTCTTCTTCGCAGATCTGCGAAGAAGAAATTGAGTATCATGAGGGCGAAGAACGCTTAAAAGAAATGCATCCTATTGGGGTTATTCATGCGACTTACATCGTGGCGGAAAATGAAGATGGGATGTACTTAATAGATCAACATGCTGCTGCAGAACGCGTAAATTATGAGAAATGTCTAAAGAAGATGATGGAGAATGCACCTGAGACAGTAGAACCCTTAGTGGCGTTATCGATTGAACTGCCACAAGATGAATTCTTAAAAGTGAAAGAGCACATGGACATCTTATCAGAGCTTCATTTTGAGATTGAGGAATTTGGAATCAATACCTTTGTGATTCGAAGACATCCTACCTGGATTCCACAAGGGTACGAAAAGCCTGTGATCACCGAAATTTTAGAGATGATTGCGGTGACGGAAGATTTCGATAAAAAACGTCTCATCTGGCATAAGGCCGCAACGTCTGCTTGTAAGATGTCGATCAAAGCTAATTGGTATGTAAGTATGGAAGAAATCAAGGCGCTTTTAGAAGACTTACGCAGGTGTGAAAATCCGTTTAACTGTCCACATGGAAGACCTACGATCATCACGTACAGTAATTATGATCTAGAAAAACTTTTCAAACGAGTCATGGATTAAGAGCAAATTAGGATGAAGACGAAAAAAACTTTCCATTGGATCTAGTTGTACGGGAGGTTTCAGGCAAAGTAATACCTATTTACTTTCGAGAAAGGAGCTAAAATGATGGAGCCAATCATTGTCATCGTTGGCCCAACGGGAGTTGGCAAGACGAAACTGAGTATTGAACTTGCGCACCGCTTAGATGCAGAAATCATCAATGGTGATAGCATGCAGGTGTATCGCGGACTAGAGATTGGAACAGCCAAAGTGCAGGAAGAAGAGAAGGAGGGGATTGCTCATCATCTTTTCGATCTTTGCGATGTGCAAGACCTCTATACCGTCTATGATTACCAGCGTGATTGTAGGAAAGCGATAGAAGAGATTACGTCGCGTGGCAAACGGATCATCATCGTCGGGGGAACAGGACTCTACATCAAAGCGGCCTTATACGATTATCGGTTCCAAGAGGGCACGGTGAACGATTCTAGAGAAGATCTTACGAATGAAGCGTTATTAGAACGAATTCTTACTTATGATCCTTCATGTAAGATACACGTAAACAATCGTAAACGATTAGTGAGGGCCCTCAATAAATACGAATATGAAGATGGCTTTTCTAAGACAGGTGATCATCTATTGTATCCTGCTATTTTTATCGGTCTTACGACGGATCGACAGACTCTTTACGAAAAAATTGATCAGCGTGTCGATGAGATGTTCAAGGCGGGATTAGTCGAAGAGGTAAGACCATTTTTTGAAGCCGGAATCTCTTCTAAGGCTCTAGATACAGGAATCGGTTATAAGGAGTTATTTCCTTATTTTCTAGGAAAGATCGATGAGGATACCGCCAAAGATCTCATCAAAAAGAATTCTCGTCACTATGCCAAACGACAGTACACGTTCTTTTCTCACCAACTACCAGTAACTTGGTTTGAGACCTGTTATCAGGATTTTTTGAAGACGGTGACTGAAGTGCTTATTTATTTAGAAAAGTGGCAAATGGACAATGGGTAGTATCCTAGTACTCTAAAATGGAAAAATCATGATGAAACGAGAAAAAAAACGACTCTTTTTTTACGAAATAGGTGATATACTGATGGCGATAATCAATAAAACCATAAGTCATATTTCTAGTAATAGAATGATATTGGA
>CAZJUW010000144.1:0-2213 GCA_964549325.1 uncultured Muribaculaceae bacterium | reverse complement strand
GAGGCTTCTTTTGCGTATCGTGTTTATGGGGAAACATATGAAAAAAATGCGACCTCTCAAAGGATTCTAGATGAGTGGAAAGAGATCAAGTTTCTTTCGAGCAATGGTCCCAAACGACTTTTAAACAAGTGGAACCGTATCCGAGAGTTTCTTACCAAAATTCAGGGGCAAGAAATAAACGTTGTCAAAGATCTTGCTCATGTCATGGAGCCAGTTGGCGATTCTGTCGATTTATTAGGAGAAGACCCTAGTTTAGATGGTCATAAGCATGCGGTATTAGAGAGTTTGAAAAGTTTGTTTGAAGATCCTTTGTCGCATGATCTACTAAACGAAGTGACCCTTTGGAATATTTTAGCTCAGTACTATCACATCAGAAGATGTGACTTAGATGGAACGTTATCGGAAGAAAAGTTGACTGCTTGTGAACGTATGTTGAGGTCCGCTACCAATCTTGTCTTTCAGCATATGATTACGCCAATTCCTGCATATGAAGCAGGAAAACCATTTTCCTTTCTTGTCATTTCTCTTGAAAACTTACCAACCGGAAAAGAGGAACTTGCTTTTTCTACTTTTCTGACAGAATCTGCTCTTAAGAGAGATGCTACCTTGAAGGTAGGTTACATTTTACCGTTCGATGAGAATATTGTCGATATTTATCCAGAGAGAGTCAAAGATTTTCATTCGATGTTGATCACACCACAGTGGATTCGCGATCATAAGGGTGAGGGAACTGTTCTTTTGAGTATCAAAAAGCCAGTTGAGCCACTTGCTGTTTTCTGTCTTACCTTCGGTGAAAGAAATGCTTCTCCAAATTATCGAGAAGCAGCTTCGATCGCTAGAAGCAGATCGCTTCCATTACTTGAAATTGACCTTACGAAATATCGAAATGGGATGATTACTAAAGAAGAGCGAAAAGAACTTGCGACGAACTTCTTATATTCTTTTTATCAAGATCAGGGAATGGGCGAAGAGGAGATGCTTGCTAATTTGCCTGAGGATCTTAAGGGAGAAGACCTTATCTTAGATGTCATCTTCGACTATAAATGGCATGAAACCGCTTCGCAGGAGCCTGTTTTGTTCTCTAACTTAGTAACGACTTATCAGTTGCGTAGAGAATGGCTCAAACGTCACGCAAAAGTGCTTTCTCAGTTGTTTCACGATTTAGAATTAGTCGTCGGTGCACTTGCTTCCTTCGAATTTGCAATCAATATCTGTGACAATCAAAAAGAAAAGAGTTATTTAAATGAAAAGAAACGGCAAGCGAAAGAGTATCAGAAGAAGATTGAAGCTAGTATTTATCAAACTGTGCGAAAAAATCTTTATGAGGAGGCCTTAGATAATTTTTCACTTGAGTATGATCCTTTCGTCTATCAAGAGATCTTTCAAGAAGGAAGAAAACATTCTTTTGTAACAGGACTTCGTAGCAAAGAATTGTTAGAGCTAGATGAAAAGGAAAAACTAGAGGTAGAACAAGATCCTGCGAAGCGGAGTATGATTCGTTCGATCTTTGCCAATTATCGACTGGTGAGTGATGCGATTACAGCGTATGGTGTGAAGACACATAGTGAAGAGTTAAATTCCCTGATGGAACAGGCAGATGCAGCGAGACATTATGTTCCGTTATCTATTTCTTTAAAGCAATTTCAAATTTTGACGAAGGAAGAGGAAAAGGTGAATCGAAGGATTTCTCTTCTCAAACGTCAAGTAGAGATTCTGGCATCAAAAGATTCCTATCGAGAATTAAATCGTACCTTAAATGGAATGGAACGAGAACAAAAGAAACTCGTCTCTTCTAGTAAGTTTCTTGCACAGTCGATCGAAAAGACACGGGATAAGATCGCTTTCGCTTTGGATGAGAGAAATGCTTACGAAAGACTTAGTTTTTTAAAACGACTCTTTTCATCCAAAGAAAAACGTTTGTTGGCGAAGGATGCCAATACCTTTCTGGAACAGTCTGCTGATTTATTAGGTGGTTACCAAGATGAGCTAGCGACTGTTGATGAAAAGATGGCCGAGTTCGAAATGAAACGTACGGAGAGTATTCATGCTTTCCTAAGCTTGTATCCAGAGTTTTCGACCCTAGAGGAATATGCGAAAGGCTTAGAAGAATGTAATGATCTTTCGCAAGAAGAGACAACGAAGCGAATTGAGGCACTAGAAAAGAAACGATTACAAATCAAAGAGCAACGCGCCAATTTAACCGTCAATGAAAG
>CAZJUW010000143.1:0-2221 GCA_964549325.1 uncultured Muribaculaceae bacterium | reverse complement strand
CTTATTTAAAATCCTAGTCAACGCCCTACGAACACCATCTTCATGTGTACCACCTTCAGGTGTAGTAATATTATTAACAAAAGAATAAATACTAGAATTGTAAGTCTCATTATATTGTAGCGCAACTTCTAAGGCAATATCGTGATCTTTCCCAATAACATCAACGATCGTTGGATGAATTGGCGTTTTATTTTTGTTTAACATTTCAACATATTCACGAATTCCACCTTCATAGCAGAAAGAATCTTTCTTTCCATCTTCTCTCATATCTTCTAATGAAATCCGCAAACCACGATTTAAAAAAGCCAGCTCTCGAAGGCGTGTTCTCAAAGTATCATAATTGAAAATCGTCGTATCTGTAAAGATATCCTCATCAGGCAAGAATGTGACTGTGGTACCAGTCCGCTCTTTTGAACATTGATCTATGATCTTTAATGCATCATTTGGTTTTCCACCATTTACGTACTTTTGATAATAGACATTTCCATCTTTATATACCATAACTTCTAGCCAACGAGATAACGCATTAACGACAGAAGCCCCAACACCATGGAGTCCTCCTGATACTTTGTATCCACCACCACCGAACTTTCCGCCAGCATGTAATACTGTATAAACTGTCTCTACTGTTGATTTACCCGTCTTTGGATGAATATCAACCGGAATACCACGACCATTATCTTTGACTGTAATCGTGTTTTCTTTTCCAATAATCACCTCAATATGGGTACAATATCCTGCTAAAGCCTCATCGATTGCATTATCGACAATTTCCCAAACAAGATGATGAAGTCCACGCTCACTCGTCGTCCCAATATACATACCAGGACGCTTGCGAACTGCTTCCAATCCCTCTAAAACTTGGATGGCTGAGGCATCATAAGCCGTTTCTACTTTTTCGTCTTCCATTACATTTTCTTGCATGTTTTAACCCTCTTTCTCTGTAATTTCTCCATTCGTCACATTGAATACTTTATAATTTTTCAAAACACGTCGATCGATATCTTTTAAATCCGTTGTCGTAATAATACACTGGATCCCGTCGTTTAAAAGTTTCAACAAACGATTTCGTTTCTTCCGATCAATTTCACTAAAAACATCATCCAACAACAAAACTGGTCTACTCCCCGTATCTTCTTCAAAAATCTTAATTTCAGATAACTTATGACAGATAACGGCAAGACGTTGTTGGCCTTGAGAACCATAGACCTTTAATGATTTTTCCTTTAGATAATAAGCAAAGTCATCTCGGTGTGGTCCATATAAAGTCATTCCTTGTGCAAGTTCGCGCTGATAATTTCGTTTTAATTTTTTTCCTAAAACTCTGCGAATCTCTTCCTCTGTATAGTTTTCTAATTCAATATTAGGCTCATAGTGTACCACTAAATTGTCTTCTCCTGTAATCAGAGAAAAAATCTTACCAATTTCTTCATTAACTCGTTCAAGATAGCATTTTCGATATTGATAAATACAAATCGCTTTTTCAATCAACTTACTTGTGACTACCTCTAAATATCTCTCATCCGCAATATGACTTGTATATAAGACTTTTAAATACTCATTTCGCATCTTTAAAATCTTATTGTATTCATTTAAGGCCGTAAGATATTCTTTAGAAAGTTGACTAATTTGTACGTTTAATAGCCCCCTTCTGATATTAGGTGATCCTTTCATAATATCAAGATCATCTGGTGTAAAAATGATAACATTTAAATTAGAAATGTAATCTGCTACTCTTCTCATTTCTGTATGATTTACTTGAAGTTTTCTCTCTTCCGGCAATATTTCTATGCGGAGATCTCTTAGAATATCGCCGTCTTCTACAGTGCCTTCGATAATTGCTTTTTCAGTACCAAAGCGAATGAAATCTTGATCTATTCCTGCCCGATGAGACTTCGTAAGCGCTAAAAAATAGACGCTTTCTAGCAAGTTTGTTTTTCCTTGGGCATTATTTCCAATGAAAAGATTGACTGCAGGATGTAACTTTATTCCAATCCGACGATAATTTCTATAATTTACTAGTTTAATTTTGCGTAAGATCATTCTAAAACATCAAAAAGTAGCATTTAAATCACCTTAACCCGTATCTAGTACTCCTATACATACATATCAATTATAACATAATATTGGTTAAAATAAAGAAAAAAGGACAAAAATCATCCTTTTTTGTTAATTTTCATTTGGAATGCCGTTTTTAACAAAATTGCGGCATTTAGTCTGA
>CAZJUW010000142.1:0-2289 GCA_964549325.1 uncultured Muribaculaceae bacterium | reverse complement strand
TCCTTAGGTATTTTCTTAGAAACAACAAAGTTTCATTCGCCCATTCATAGGTCGTTTTTGCTTGACTTTCACGGATCCAGGTGCGCATTTTCCAAAGAAGATAGACAACCGCAACAACCTGCAATAAGAAACTATACATCGCAAAGATAGAAAGGATCTTTTCCACCTCTAGAAAGGACATATGATCTCCTTTTGTCAATATTCCTGGTAAAAAAGCAAAATCAAAGAGGCGATAACAGAAGAAAAATAAGAAAAGCGAAGCAAGAAAATACCAAAGAGCGTGCGAGTTTTGAACAAATTTTTTTAACGGTAACTTCCGAGGCGCTACTTCAATTTGTTTTAGTAACTGCACATCATGCGTATTACTATTTTGTAAGAAAAGGGACAAGATGATCAAAATGAGATACTGTACGAGAATAAAACTATTTACCAAAAAGGTCATCGAAAGTTTTAAGCAAAAACAAAGAAGATATAATAGGAAAAAAGATGAGATACTACTAATGATTTCTAGTTGATAACTCCATTTCTTTTGCTCTTGCTTCGTAGGAAGGATGCTACTACGGTTCATCTTTAAAAAGGTCATTGGAATTAGCAAAAAGCTTGTAAAGCTCAAAATCAGACGAAGGTGCGTTTTTTCAGCTTGAAATCCCAATGAAAGAAGAAAGGAAAGACCGAAGAGGACGAAAGACAGAACGACACTACCTAAGAAAAGCCCCCTTTTCAACGTGTTAAAGTTTTCATAAAGGGGTAGTGGAAAATCATCTCGCTCTTCCCTTATTTTTCGTAGAACAAGTGTTACTCCTACTTCCGAAAGCATCTTTTCGAATACATAAAAAAGGAGGAAAGCGCCAAAAAGGAGTCCTCCCTCATACGAAAGAAGTGGTGCTATAGAAAAGAAGAAACCGATGCTTAATATTGCTACGATGCCAAAAACCACGTTTTTCTTCACTGCACTCACTTCCTACTATGTTCATTATAACACGAATTAGAAGCATTCTAAATTACTTCGTAAAATAGATCACCATCGCGGAAAAACAATAGATCTGCTCCTCTCCAAAGAGACCAACGGATACTTGGTACTTGATATCGACGACTTCTCCATCTAAATCGTCTAAGAAATCATTGATACTATTCTCAAGATCTTTTTCATGCCCTTCGTCAAATACCTTTACTTTCAATGTCCTCACCAAAGTTAGTTTACAATAAGAAAAGGAATTTCTTTGTCAAAAAAAGCAAGATTTCTCTTACTTTTTATGGCCTTTCTCCACACTCTTAAGATATACTGCATCCTGATAATCTTGATCAACTCCAGCAATCTGGTGAAAGAATGGGTAGCCAGATTCCAAAACTTCCTCAAAGGTATCACAATACGGGCCAAATTCTACCTTGCCATTTTTGGCAATCTTGATTCCACGATATCTCGCTTGATAGGTTACTTCGTCTGTATTATATGGATAAGAAGGATCGGAGGTCATCCCCATCAAGATTTGACAATTGCTTTGCTTACTCGTAAAGATATAACGGTAAAGTTGGACAGCATGATTTTGTTTCCGATATTTTTCAAGCAATTCTAAATTCTCTGCGATGGGAATCAAAGGAATGGTCGCAGTCTTCGCATCATAATAACCACAAGCCATCAACAATTCTTGATTTTCCGTCTGATAAGAAAAGGTCTTCACAGAAAAATCATTCAAAGAGCCATTCTTAAGATCATCTTCATCATAAACAAGCGATGTATTTTGGGATGACACATAGGCAGGAACAGCGAGAGCTGCTGCACCTCCCATGATCGTAAATGCTAAAACAAACCGGGCCAGATTTTGTTGACAAATTTTGAAATGTTTCGGTGTCATACCAATCCCTCCTTTTGAATCTCGCTAATAATATCATATTCTCCTCGTTTTGTCAAAAGAAAGGATACCGATGGATATCCTATCTAACAACAATATTGACAATTCTTCCCTGAATAACGATCACTTTTACCATTTCTTTTCCTTCGAGATGACGTCTGACATTTTCCTGTGATAAAGCCTTCTCTTTGATCGATTCTTCGGTCTCATTTACGGCAATTTCGATCGTTGCCCTGACCTTACCATTCACTTGAACAGCAATTTCCTTCATTTCTTCCACTAATTGAGCTTCATCATAAGTAGGCCAAGGTTCATAAGCGATCGTTTGATCATGGCCTAAAACTTCCTGCCATAACTCCTCCGTCACATGTGGTGCAACAGGGTTCAACAGTTTTAAGAATCCTTCTAATTGTGTTCTTGTGGCACATTTTTCTTTTGA
>CAZJUW010000141.1:0-2302 GCA_964549325.1 uncultured Muribaculaceae bacterium | reverse complement strand
TTTGAACCCGTGAATACGAGCTTGAGAGGCGCGCGTGTTAAACCACTTCACCAACGGACCATTTCTGCCATCTTTCGTGCGACGTTAATAGTTTATCATATTCTATCATCGCAATCAAGTAGCGTTTTGAAATTTCTATTTCTATTTTTTGGATTTTAGAAAAGATTTTTGACTTTTTAAGGAGTCGTTCCAACAATTTTTGACATCTTCATGGACGAAGAAGTCCTCCTCTACCATGACATAAGGAACTCTGTCCTTTGGCTTGATCTTTCGAAAGACATAACTAGAAGGCGTTTCCTTAGGATAACCTAATACACTGTAATAGTCCGTCTCTTTTCCTTTTTCTTTCGTATCAGAAGTAAATTGAAAGCCATTCGCTAGATAAAAATTTCGCGCCTGTTTGTAAAGCTCCTTTTGGCTATCGTTATGATGATATCGTTCTTGATCAGTATGATTTTGAAAAGGTTCAAAGACGCCGTAAACGACGACGCCTATTCGTGTCTGTAAATAGCATTCAGCTAGTTCCCAAAGATAGGTTGCAATCTTTCGCTTTCGAAATGGGGAAAAACAATAGATCTGGGTCAATCTAATCCGCTCTTCCGTTTCTATCGCCAGATCTAAAAAAGCTGTCTTTTCTCCTTGTTCATTGAAACAATCGATGCTGATTCCTACACTTTCTCGAAGGATGGCAAACTGATAAGCGTGCGTGCTGTCTAGGAAAACGGCAATCGCTTTGACATCTTCGTCAGTACTCCGAATTTCCTTGACGACTTCTGCAACTGTTAACATATTTACTTCACCTAGGATGTTATTATAAACGGCTTTTTCGTTTTGTCAATTTCGTGATCCTTTACCGAATAGGTCCAAGTATACTCTCTTACTTGATCGACATCATATTCTCAAAAGGGAGTACTTTTTTCTAATAGAATCTCCTTTATGAAAACTACTTATGAACGTAATGCCAAGCTGTTCTACACATATCTTCTAGTGTCTTCTTAGGAACAAAACCCAATTCCTCTTGTGCTTTCGTAATATCTGCATAACAACAATCGATATCTCCTGGACGTCTATCACAGATCTCATATGGAACAGAAACACCATTTACCTGTTCAAACGTTTTGACGATTTCTAAGACACTGTAGCCTTTGCCCGTTCCCAAGTTGTAAACATGAACCCCCTTTGATAGCGATTTTTCTAGTGCAAGGACGTGTCCTATAGCAATATCACTCACATGGACATAATCACGAACTCCCGTACCATCGACGGTATCATAATCATTTCCAAAGATATTCAAGTGATCTAATTCATGATTTGCTACCTTTACGATGTATGGAAGGAGATTATTGGGAATGCCATTTGGATTTTCACCGATCAACCCGGATTCATCTGCACCCAGTGGATTAAAGTAACGAAGCAAGATGATTTCCATTTCTTCGACTGCTTTCGCAAAGTCAGAAAGGATCTGTTCACACATCACTTTGGTACGGCCGTAAGGATTTGTTGCGCTAATCTTCGCCGTTTCTTTGATGGGAACAGCATCTGGATTTCCATAAACGGTGGCCGATGACGAAAAAATGATTTTAGGTACGCAACACTCTTTGGCTAGTTGCGCTAACACGATCGTCGAAAGTAAATTGTTATGGTAGTATTCCAAAGGTTTTGCGACGCTTTCTCCTACTGCTTTTAATCCAGCAAAATGAATGATGGCATCGAACTTTTCTTTCTCAAAAATTGGCCGTAGTTTTTCTTTTTCTGTCACGTCTACTTCATAGAAAGCAAAAGACTTTCCTGTAATTTCGCTGATCCGATCCAGCGTTTCTTTATGAGAGTTACAGAAGTTATCGACGATCACGATATCATGCCCTGACTTCAACAATTCCACTGCCGTATGACTTCCAATATAACCTGCTCCACCTGTCACTAATATTTTCATAAACTCAACTCCTATTTGTATTATATCGAAAATAATAGAAGATACCAATAAAGATTTCCTGTTATTTACACTTTGGTTCTATGCAAAAGAAAAATTTTGTGCCATAATATTATCCTGGAGTGATCGATATGGCTGTAACGAATCAAAGGAAAACAATATCAAACAAGAAAAGATCTACCGTGCCGAAACAGAAACAACGCGAAAACAAGGAAACTGTCAAAAAGGTAGCACTGAAAAAAGGACCTATAGCAAAAGAAAAAAAGGATATCACGCCAAAAAGAGATCCAGAGGCTGTCACAACCGATGACCTTCTTTTTGATGTTCCTGAAGTACTTCTCAAGAAGCCAAAGCAACATAAGGGTAAAAATA
>CAZJUW010000140.1:0-2346 GCA_964549325.1 uncultured Muribaculaceae bacterium | reverse complement strand
GAAAAGATAGATGATAACTGGTGGTACGTGATATTTTTTTTCGTTCATAATGCACCTCTTTATTCTTCTTACTGATCATAACAAAAAAAAGAATAAGAAACAAGAACGAACCGTCAATTTTGATGATTCGTTCCTATTGGTTGATATAAAATGTGCGTATCTTTTATTCTTTTTTCAAAAAATCATCAATCGTCATCAAACGATCATCGATCTCCTTTAAAGAAATTTGTTCCTTCTTTGGAGGATCCTTAATCTCTTTTGTCACACTAAAATCTTCCTGTTTTTCTAACTCACAGACCAGAAAGGCCTTCGAAAGGTTTTCTTTCGTCAGATTGCTTCCTGTCGAATACCGGTCCATAATTGGAAGTTCCGTTAGTTTAAGAGTGGTAATATCTTTTCCTTTGATTCCAATATGACGTCTCGGATCGGTTACGAACAAGGACAATAATTCAAGCGGATTCGTCTTCACTTCACGGAATAACAACAATCCACGGCGAGCACGAGATCCTTTTTCAAATTCTAATAACTTGACACGTTTTCCGGTTCCCTTCGTTGTTACTAAAGAAAGATACTCTTCTTTGGACCCATCAAAGTTTGCAAAACTTACTAGTTCATCAGCTTTTAAATTGATCGCTTTTACACCGCTTGTCTTCAAACCTACCACTGGAACTTCCGATGTATCAAACCATAAGCCATAGCCACGAAGCGTTCCTAAGAAGATATCGTGTCCCTTGATCATGACTACTCCCAAAAGGCTATCTCCTTGCTTTAATTTCATACAAGTGATCGGCTTCGAATAACGACTTACTTTGAAATCAGCAAGTGCACTTCGTTTGATCATACCACCACGGGTTACCATCAATACTTCGGCTTTCACATCAAAGTTCGAAACTGGAATACTGCCAATCACCACTTCTTCCTCTGCTAGAGGAACGAAGTTGTTGACATGTTTTCCTAACTCTTTCCATTTTAAATCTGGCAATTGATGCACTGGAAGATACAAATAGTTTCCTAGGTTCGTAAAGACAAGTAAGGTATCAAGGGTGGTCATCTCATATAAGCCTGTTACAAAATCTCCAGGTTTTAAAGAGATTTCATCATCTGTACGTGCCGCATAACTCTTTTGCCCAACACGCTTTACATATCCTTCATCGGTGACGACAACAACGACATTCTCTTTTGGAATGATATCTACTTTATCGATTTTAATCTCTGTCACTTCATCGTGAATTTCCGTTCTTCTAGGATTGGCATACTCCTTCTTGATAATGCGAAGTTCAGTTTTCATGACATGTTTTAAGGCCTCTTCATTCGATAAGATCTGCGTCCATATATGGATATTCTTCTCTAATACTTTCATCTCGTCCTCGATATCGACGACATCGGTGTTCGTCAAACGATAGAGTTGTAATTCGACGATGGCTTTGGCCTGTTCTTCACTGAAGTCAAATTCTTTCACTAAATTTTCAATCGCATTTGATTTATTCTTACTAGAACGAATGACCGCAATCACTTCATCTAAGATACTGATTGCCTTCATGAGTCCTTCTAAAATATGATAACGTAACTTCGCATGATCTAGATCGAACTTTGTTCTACGTGTGATGACTTCTTTCTGATGTGCGATGAAGGCATCCAAAATATCTAAAATCCCTACTAACTTCGGACGTCTGTTGACAATTGCAACCATATTGAAGTTGTAGTTGATCTGCAATTCCGTATTTTTAAGCAAATAATTTAAGATCAACTCGGCATTGGCAGTTGACTTTAAATCAATGACGATACGTGCCATATGTTCATGATCGGATTCGTCGATGATGTCATTGATCCCATCGATCTTTTTATCTAACTTAATCTCCGTGATCTTACGAATCAGTTGTTCTTTGACTACTTCGTAGGGAATAGAATGAACGATGATCTGTTGCTTGTTTGCGTTCTTTACGATCTCGGTCTTTGCTTTTAAAACAACTTTTCCTTTGCCTTTGGTGTAAGCATCGATGAGTCCACTTTTTCCTTCGACGACTCCTCCTGTCGGAAAATCTGGTCCTGGTAAAATGTCGAGGATGCTTTCCAATCTACAATTTGGACTCTCAATACGCTTGATCGTCGCATCGATCACTTCACCTAAGTTATGGGTTGGAATATTTGTCGCATACCCCGCACTGATTCCCGTAGAGCCATTCACGAGCAAGTTTGGAAAAGCTGCTGGTAAGACCGTTGGTTCTAACTGTGTATCATCAAAATTGTACGTCATTTCGACAGTATTTTTGTTGATCGATGACAGCATCACTTCAGCAATCTTCGAAAGACGGGCCTCCGTATAACGCATTGCCGCAGGTCCATCCC
>CAZJUW010000139.1:0-2352 GCA_964549325.1 uncultured Muribaculaceae bacterium | reverse complement strand
TTGATCGAAGATGTCAAAACTGATTCCACTTTCCCAAATGCGTGTTCCATTTTGATCTTCCAATTCTTTCCAAATTTCAATTTGTTTGGAAATTACTTCATTCGTGTGATAGCTAAAGACATAAGTACACTGTCGGCTAAAGGTAAAGTAACCGACGGTTGTGTTGAGTTTATAGCCACGACCTGGTTCTAGTTCTCGTATTTCATAATCCCCAAAAGGTAAATTTCGAACGGTTGTCATTAGTGTTTCATCAAAAGTAATCTTCTTGACGAGTTCACCATCTTTAAATAAGCCAAAGATTGCTCCTTTTAAATCGGCACTTCCTTGTGATATTTGGCTACCGCTGGTCTTATCAAATTTCCGGATGACGAAGGTCGTCTCGATGCCTGTTACGTATAATACGGCTTTCTTATCCTGTATTTTGCCGACTCTCATCATCGGTTGACTTGTCTCACTGTAATATGCAAATGGTGGAGTGTCATAGTGATCAAATTTACGGACAAATTCGATCGTCGTTGTTCCTTTTTGTTGGATTGGAATCGTAATTTGATTTCCATTTATGGCTACATTTTGATCACTTTCATAGTAATGGCTGATATTTAACTCATCCGTAAAGGTAACAGAGGTTCCGATCACACCATCTTGTGTTTCTCCATTCCAAGTAGGATCTTGGAGATATTCTTCAAGTAAGATGGCAAGTTCCTTCTCCTCTTTAGCATAAGGGTCGATCATATTTCCTTCCGGTGCATCAACGAAAGTAAATATGCCATACGGGTCGACTGTCCGCCAGATCAACAATTGTGTGATGAAATACCATTTTTCATCGGTGTGATCCTGGTAGCCGTATCCAAAATAGGCAAGGGCCGTGATGCGATTCCAAGTATCTTCACTGAGATCTTCTGGTGTAAGGATTTCTTCATAGACTCCTTCCTCTCTTAGAAGACGCCATGGTTGAATACAGTAACTGAAAGCATCGTCACTCTTTCTTCTCAGAACGACGCCATCTTGGTAGTACCACTTATCATTGTGAGCCATACCGATATAGATATCTGGGACAACCTCCGCACGATAGAACTGTTCTTCGGCCTTGACTCCTTGCAAGATAGAGAACAGTCCTATCGCTAGAATAAGATAAATCAAAGTTTTTCTCATAAAATCATTCCTTTCTCCTTTGATCGATCGCTACTGTAACAAGAAAAGAAAAAATAGGCAAATCGCTGTTTGACAAAAATGGGTGATCAATTGATCTTAAAATGACTAAAACTTCTTGCGATTTGACATTTTTCTTTTCTTTTTGTGCAAAGTTTGACAAGTTTACTAGTTTTAGCATATACTACAAATGAATATATGAACGATTATTCATATGATTAGGAGGAACCAGATGACAGCGGATCAGATTTGGCAATTATCTATTTTTTATAAAGTCTTTTCAGATGAGACGAGATTGAAAATACTCTATGTGTTAATGGATGGTACTTGTTGTGTATCCGAAATTTCAGAGAAACTTGGGATCAGTCCCTCAGCTATTTCTCATCAACTTAGGACACTTCGACAGTTAAACTTAGTCTCGACAAAGAAAGTGGGCAAAGAGGTTTATTATCAGTTATCTGATCATCATATTGAGATTATCTTGCAGTATGGAATGGAACACATTTTTGAAGGAGGAGAGCATCATGAAGTTAGGGGATAAAAAGCTTCTTCGCATTCTGGTTACTTTGTTTGCCTTTTTCTTTGGGATTTTGGTCGTGCAAGATGGGAGATTTTCTTTTTGGTTATTTCTTGGTATTTATCTGTTGATTGGCTATGATGTTTGTTACCATGCTATTTCTAATTTTTTCCATGGCGAATTTTTTGATGAAAACTTCCTCATGTTCATTGCCACAGTTGGTGCTTTTTTCATCGGGGAATATGAAGAGGCCGTCGCCGTTATGTTACTTTATCAAGTAGGAGAGTACTTGAGTGGTCTTGCAATGAATCGCTCAAGAGAGCGGATTACTTCACTCATGGATCTTCGAAGTGATATCGCTCATCTGATAAGGAATGGAAAAACGGTGGATGTCGATCCTAAAAAGGTCCAAATTGGTGATGAAATTGTCGTAAAGCCAGGTGAACGAATTCCTTTAGATGGGATCATCGTCAAAGGAAGTGGTGCCGTCGACAGTATGGCTTTGACTGGAGAGTCTTTACCCGTAGATCTTAAGGAAAGGGATGCGATCTTGAGTGGTATGATTTCCCAAAATGGCCTTTTTACGGTTCGCGTAACGGCTCTGTTTCAAGATTCTACGGTTTCCAAAATGATGGATTTTATCGAACACGCTTCCAAGACCAAGACGAAAACAGAGAATTTTATTC
>CAZJUW010000138.1:0-2396 GCA_964549325.1 uncultured Muribaculaceae bacterium | reverse complement strand
ATCTCACTGAAAATGGTCTTTGATTCTCTGCCCGCTTTTTTGACTATAGTCCACAGCTTGCGGAAAGCGTTTTGACCGATTCCCGTATGCGCCACAGCTTCATCAATCGTCATCATTGTTGTTCCCGCAAGTTTCTGTATTTTGCCGTCCATTTCGCCTTCTCCTATTAGATCATCTTGGTTCTCTCGATAAATTCCTCAAACTGCTTTCTTCTGATGAGCCTCTTTGATCCAACCCAAAACACGAATGGGCAGGATTCTGAGTTCGTCAACTCCCGAAGTTTGTCCCGTCCGATCCCACTGTATTCCACCTTCTTCAAAGGTTTCTCTTTTGGCAGATTCCAAAGGCGTTTCATTATCTTCGCCACCTCCGGCTACAAATTGCCATTGGTCAAAGTCTGCACGATGAAAAACGCAATAGAAAGGAGAACCGTCAATAATTCGATATGGTATTGCAAGTATTTGAAATGCTGCTCTCATCTCAACCCTCCACAAAATCAATTAACTGTTTCAAACTCTGAATACTCCACTTATCAGTATTGTTACCACTTCGATCTATCAAGAATGATGTAAAACCTTGTTCTCTTGCACCATCAGCTTCAAGTTTATAGTCATCGACGTATAAACTTTCCTGTGCCGAAACGCCTTGTGCGTTAAGTGCAGCATTAAAAATGATTGGACTTGGTTTACCTGCTCCTACTAAAGAACTTGCAGTAAAAGAGGTGAAGTATTTAGCAATCCCTAACTGTTGCAAAGTGTATTCAAGTGATGGCGAAGTGTCACTTATAACACCTATTTTATATCCGTTCTTATAAAAATACTCTAACACTTCTATGGTTTCAGGAAATAAAGCACGATCTCCGTTACACCATAGTTCGTTGAATAAGAAATTTGCTCGACCATCTAAATCTTCTTTAACATTCTCACCTAAGAGTAAATGTCGATAGAACCTTTTGAAAAACTCTTTCTCATCATCAACTGTCTTATACCAAGGTTTTTTTCCTTCGCTTGCAAGGTTGAAAAGACTCATCATCTTATCATAAGGCAGTTCAAAAGGTTTTCCACTCCATTGACTGATTATCTGATCTCGCCATAGTTCTTTTTCTTTATCAAAATATGTAAGAGTTCCATCACGGTCAAAAAAAACGGCTTTATATCTCATTCAGTTTACCTCGATTCTTCAGATACTAATTCCATAATATCCGATATATCACAGTTCAACGCATTACATATTTTTACGAGAACTTCAGTATTTACGTTATCATTGTGTCCAAGTTTCGTTACAGAAGATTGACTTATACCGGACATTGCAATTAAATCTTTCTTTAGCAAATCACGATCAATAAGCAACTTCCATAATTTCTTATAGCTAATCTTCATTTGTGTACCTCCTGATATAATGGTTCGCTTTCGTTCATTATATCATAAAATCATTGCGTTCGCAATGATAACGCTCAAATTTCACAAATATTTTGTTTTATAACTTATCAGCCACATTGCAAAAAGTTAAACCTATTTCTAATGTAATCATCATCAACCGCCATTTCCAAAATCTGATGGAGGACTGTATGGATACTGTCAATCGTTGAAGCCTTTAATCCCCGTTCATCGGCAAGGTAGTTATAGTACCTTTTTACATCGGATTTCTTCAGCGTGGAAATGCGTTGCTGCCCGATTTTGGGGCGGACAAAGGTATCATACATATATTGATAGTTTTCAAAAGTATTGTCTTTCAAGCCCCTTTTGAGAACCTTCCACAATTCATAGAGTTCATTTATTGTGGTATATCGGGCTTCCGTTTTTATCCCGTCTCGCTTATCCTTTTCAATCTGCGCTTCCTTTTCCCGAAGATCATCTAAAGACCTTGCATATACATAACGCCGCTTATGATTTGCGTCCATCCAAGAATATTGATAAGTACCATCGTTTCGCTGGAGTTCTCCGACACGAAGCACAACTCTTGATTTGTCTTTTCGTTTTTCTTTCGCCATAAGTGAACCTCCTTAAATTCTGTTCCTATCCTTAATATATCTGTCAAGTTTTTCCCGAACAATAAAGACCTGATTGCCAAGCGGCATTACAAACGGGCATTTCTTTTGCCGTGATAATTGCCTGAGCTTCGTTATCCCGATACCGGAATACGCTACCGCCTGCTCAATGGAAAGACATTTTTTCTTCCATATCGGTTTGTCAGCTTGGATCACCCTCGAAAAAGTGGACAAGAAGAAAGAAAATGCTATAATAGGAAACAGTCAGAAAGGAAAGAAAAAAACAAAATACGTACACAACAGAATTCAAGAAAACAATCGTGAACTTATACCGTTCCGGTAAACCATACACCTAAATCCAAAAGGAATACGGCGTCTCTCACAGCGCGCCGGCGAATTGGATCAAGCT
>CAZJUW010000137.1:0-2397 GCA_964549325.1 uncultured Muribaculaceae bacterium | reverse complement strand
CTTCTTACCTTCTAATACAACCCCCCCCCAGGGTCAGTTTTTCTTTTTCCACAACTACATCTCCTTTATTATTTTTTCCAAATTTATTCTATCACGAACAGAAAAAATGGTGCAACCAAATTATGAATTTTTGTGCAACCAAAAAGGAGAGGTTTACTCTCCCAAAAGAAGTTGTTTTGATCTAAAAAGGGCCTAAGGCCTTTTTAGATACAACTTTTCTCCAGCATATAATTTCAAGTAATAAGTCCCATCCTTTGAACAAGTATAGAGAAGTTCGTAGGATGTATCCTTTTCTTCTCCGGTTGACGGTGTTTCTTTTGGAAGATCCTCTTCTTCTTTTTTCTTTGGTAAAAACTCGACCCATGCTTCCGTTTTGCTACCAGCCAAATATCCATTGATACCACTTGTCGTATGAACTTCATACCATATGTACTGTTCGTCTTCTTTTGTCCCATAGACAGTATAAATTTCTCCTGCTTGACTCTTTCCTAGAATGGCACTCTCAGTATTGGCATCACGACGGATTCTGATATTATCAACTAATAATTTAATTTGATCAACAGACTCATCTCTTTCATTAGCTCCTAAAAGGTAGTTTGCTTCCACTTCACCCGTTGCAAAGGCGCGAGGATTGATGAAATTGCCATTCGAATCCTGTACCTGTAAATGAACATGTGTCCCATACGTAGGATCACTTTCGGCCTTACCAGAATAGACAAGCCCCGTATTGCCTTGCGCTCCTAGCAGTGTATCACGCGTGATAATATCTCCAACTGATACACTGACACTCGCAAGATGATAGATTCCGATGAGGTAACGCGCTCCATTTACATAAGTTTCCATCTCAATGTGGTTTCCTCCCACTTCATCCTCTTTAAAGAAAACCACTTTCCCGGTAAGCGTCTGACAGTTATAACCACCATCTGTCTTCCACGCCTGTTGATTTTTTAAAAATGTCTGATAGTTGACGGAATCTTCATGGGGTTTGTAACCATTCACAACACCGATCACTTTGGCACTTCCAGCAAAACGCACGGGTGATAAGTGTTCACCTGAGTAATCTTCCGCTGTCACATGAGCTTGGTAATCTTGCGTGACGTAGCGTTCACTTCCCAGTAGTATCATCGGTCTCACCTCGCTTAATCTCGTTTGATTTGGGAAGACACGTATAGCTTTCGAGCGATTTTGGTTTGTATGTAACGATATTCTGACGTTTCAAGGCTTCATACAAACTAGGTGCCCCAATGAAACCAAAGATGCTCACCCAAATGGCCTCTTCCCATGTTAGTTCATAAAAGTATCTCCCAAAGGGAATTCCTAGTAAAAAGGCAACGACAAAATTCAAGATCCAAATCTGCCATGGTTTATTGATGAAGGATAGTGACTTAAATTTCTGAATCAAAGCCATCAAGAAGATGGAAAAAGTAAGACTGATTAAAAGAAGGGTCCATAATTGATCGGTTACGAAAATATCCATACCATTCCTCCTATCCTATTTTCTTCTCATTGATATCCTTCATAATATCGCTGATAATATCACATTCTTCAAATTTTGTATATTCACAGTAAAGTTCCGTAAAATTCTCCTTTTCCCGAATCGAGATGACTTCCTTATCCTTCATGCGTTCATAGAGACTGATCAGTTCTGTCTTCGCA
Source organism: uncultured Muribaculaceae bacterium (assembly GCA_964549325.1). Lineage (GTDB taxonomy): Bacteria > Bacillota_I > Bacilli_A > RF39 > UBA660 > CARZYU01. The sequence goes on along the minus strand of CAZJUW010000137.1, from coordinate 741 downwards.
AGGTGTACAACTGTTTTCTTGATTGCCTGTAGCTGTCTTTGATATTTCTTTAAATTTCGAAAAAGATACGTTCCATAGGTAATCAATAAACCGAAGACAAATTGTACCCAGTATTTGACGACAAAATCCATTTCTCATCACCTATTACTTTATATGCCAAAAAAGAAAGTTCATATAATGAAAAAAACTAGTTCCGATTGGGAACTAGTTAAGCTTCTAATATTTGACAGGTATATCCAAGGGATTCATAAAAGGTTTGTTGTCCTTCGATCGTTGTATCGACGGTTGTTTTTGGTTCTGTAACTATTTCTGTGTTTGCATCTGTGTTCGATTCTGTCGTTTGCGTTACATCCGTTGGTGACACATTTTCTTGGGCTGCTTCCTGATTAGTGACAGCCTCGCTTGCCACTATATTTTGGGCTGCTTCTTGTGGCAAGACGATCTTTAGTTGTGTGTCGTCATCCGTAACAGTCGCTCCTTCTACGAGGCTCAAATTACTAATTTCTAAGGCGATGGGATCACTAGCTACCGTGACAGTCCCTTTCATATAAAGATAAATCAATTTCGTAATCTCTTCCTCTTCATAGACGATGGAAACTTTTTGTGACGTATAAGTAGAATTTTGTAAAGACCGATTACAATTCAAAGATGCAATTTGCTTCGTTTCGACAGAATTTTTTGTTTCTTCTTTTGGGAGTAGTGCTTTGGCAATTGGTGGCAAGAAAATCATGATGGCAAAGA
>CAZJUW010000136.1:0-2518 GCA_964549325.1 uncultured Muribaculaceae bacterium | reverse complement strand
TGAAAATGAAATGCCTTTGCGATCGGCGAGTTCCTCAAGAGCTCGCCTCAAGGCACGATTGGAAGCGACGCCACCGGCGATGATAATGTGTTTGATTCCCAAGCTATCGATCGCATGCTCTGTCTTTTTGATAATGCTTTCTTTGATGACCTTTTGAAACGACGCAGCCAGATCTTCCGGTACAAGTGGCTCATTCTTCTGTTCTAGATGATGTGCTAAATTGATGACAGCACTCTTGAGGCCACTGAAACTGAAGTCATAGCTGTCATCGTTTAAAGGGATAGGAAGATCATAACTAGGCTTTCCTAACTCCGATAAACGGTCAATCTTAGGACCACCTGGATAGCCAAGATGTGCAACGCGCGCTACTTTATCGTAACATTCTCCAATGGCATCATCTAAAGTGCCGCCTAATTTTTGAAAAGAGTAATGATCCTTCATGTAAACAAATTCCGTATGTCCACCGCTTAAGATGAGTGCCAAAAGAGGAAACTCCATCTCTTTCACCAAACTATTCGCATAGATATGACCCGCGATGTGATGCACGGGGATCAGGGGCTTATGATAGATGTAAGCAAGCGTCTTAGCAGCTTCTAGTCCTACTAACAGAGAACCGATGAGACCTGGGCCATACGTGATCGCAATTGCATCGATCTCTTCCATCGTCATATGTGCTTTCTTGAGGGTTTCTTCCAACACCATCGTAATGTTCTTGATGTGATGACGGCTCGCAATCTCAGGTACGACTCCACCGAAGTTCGTATGAACATCGATCTGCGATAAGATCACGGTAGCAATCTCCTCTCTACCATCCTTGACAATCGAACAACTCGTCTCATCACAACTACTTTCAATTCCTAAAATGTACATCATTTCACTTCCAATTCCATGAGAAGGCCATCAATTCCTTGATAGTATTTCTCTCTTCTAGCAACTGGAACAAAGGAACACTTGCAATAAAGTGCGTAGGCTTCCACATTGTTTTCTCGCACTTCCAGTGTAATATTTTTCGCTCCTTGCTTCTTGGCTAGAGCGATCAGTTCTTGCATGAGAGATGAGGCAATTCCCTTTCTTCGGTGCGCTATCTCTACTTCCAACTGATCTACTTCTATTCTCTCATAAATTTTGCTATAAAACAAATAACCTAAAATTTTTCCTTCTTCAATATAAAGCAAACTATGAAAAAAAGGAGACTGATTTTCCTTTACTTTTTCAAGTGTCCGAAGAGGATCATTGAGCGTGCTTACCTCTTCTAAATTGTTACGCTCCAACATCTTTATCATGTTCTTCCAACTTCTCTTCCGCTTCTGTCCTCTTTAGATAATTTGGTTCCAAGGCATGTGGATTAACGGGTTTCTTCATTCTCGCTTTCTTGACGATCGTTAAAATATCGGGATCATACGCCATTTTCGGAAGTGTTAAGTTGACTTCCTCGTTGCTTATCACCAACACATCGTGATAGTTTGTAAGTTCTTTTTGGAAATCTTCCAGATAGATATGAGTATCTTTGAAAACATTGTTTCCATTTGCGTCATGGATTCCAGCATAATAGTAATTTCTTCTAGCATCGATCATCGGTACATAGAAAGACGCGGCCTTTCCCGAAAGAGCCATTGCCTCTAAACTAGAGATAGGGTAAACCGTTTTTTCTTTTGCCCAAGCCCAAGTCTTGACGATCGTAAGGCCAATCCGAATTCCTGTAAAAGATCCAGGTCCTGTTACGATGACGAACTCATCGATCTCATCAGGTTTGACCTGCTTTCTTTCTAACATCTTGGCAATGTGATCTAACGCAAGAGTAGAAAGATCGGTCTTCAGTTCTTCTTTGATACAATCTAAAAGTTGGTCATCCTCGACCAAACCAGCATAAAGCCAACTGGAAGATGTGTCTACATAAAGCGTTTTCAAAGGACTGCCTCACAGATATCTTCATAATCTTTGCCATGAGGCGTTAAAAGTAAGACGCGTGTATCTTCATCTAAAACTTTAATTCTGATATCAAGACGTTCTTCTGGAAGATAATCTGCGATCATATCTGCCCATTCGATAATCGTAATGCCACCTTTGCTATAATACTCTTCAATTCCAAGCTCATCCACTTTACCATCCAAGCGATAAACATCCATATGGTAAAGAGGAAGTTCTCCCGTTGTGTATTCCTTGATGATGTTAAACGTCGGCGACGTAATTGCCTCTTCGATCCCTAAAGCACCGGCAAAACCTTTCGTAAAGACTGTTTTGCCACTTCCTAAATCACCCTCTAGACAGATTACCATATTCGGAAACTTTTCCGACTCGATGTTCTCTGCAAGTTCAATCGTATCCTGTTCACTTCTTGAAGTATATTTGTAATCCATTCTTAGCACCACCATATTCATTATAGCAAAGTCGCTTTTTCTATTTCAAGATGTTTTACATATTCTTCCAAACAGTGTCAAAAAACCTTTTTTAATATGTTTTGAAAATTTGACTATTTTATCAATGTTTCAAGAAAAACTGCAACGCCATCTTCATCATT
>CAZJUW010000135.1:0-2572 GCA_964549325.1 uncultured Muribaculaceae bacterium | reverse complement strand
AGGATAATCAAACCATAACCTGTATAATCCCAAAAACCATAGTATATCATTTTTTCACTTCCTTATTTTTTCATAAGTCGTTCCCTCGCGGGTATCGAGCAAACGAATGCCCTTTTCTAACAACTGATCGCGAATGGTGTCCGCTAGAGCAAAGTCCTTGTTTTTCTTCGCTTCATTTCTTTTCGCAATCGCATCTAAGATCTCCTGATCTACTGGTTCCATCTTTTTTTCGAATGGAAGTAAGAGGTCTAGCGATAATACCTGATCCATCTCTGCTACCAGTTTTCTTTTAGAGGCCTCGTTTAACGTGTCATCTTTTAAAAGGTCATAGACTGTCGTTACCATCGAAGCCGTATTGAGATCATTTTCTAAAGCCTCGCGAAACTCTTGGCGATAGGCTTGCATCTTTTCGAGATCAAGTGCTCCATCTTCCTTTAATGACGAAGTCTTTGTCCTCAATTTCTCATAGGCTTTCTCTGCACTATCCAATGATTCAAAGCTAAATAACAAAGCTTTACGATAATGTGAGTTTAAGCAAAAGTAACGATAAGCTAAAGGGTCATATCCTTTTTCTTTGAGTACAGATAAAGTTAAAAATTCGCCACTCGACTTACTCATCTTGCCACTGTGATCGACAAGATGTTCACTATGGAACCAGTGACGACACCACGGATGACCAAGATACGCTTCGCATTGTGCAATCTCATTCGTATGATGTGGAAAGATATTATCAATTCCACCACAGTGAAGATCTAAGTGTTCCCCTAAATACTTCATAGAGATAGCAGAACATTCGAGATGCCATCCGGGATATCCAACACCCCAAGGCGAATCCCACTTCAATTCTTGATCTTCAAACTTCGATTTCGTAAACCACAACACGAAGTCTGCCTGATTTTTCTTCCCAGCGTCTTCACTGACCCCTTCGCGCGCTCCAATTACCATGTCATCCGCTTTATGATTGGTAAGTACATAATAATCAGGTAATTTAGTGACATCGAAGTAAATATTTCCAGCGGACTGATAAGCATATCCCTTCTCTAAGAGCACTTCGATGATATGAATGTAATCTTGAATATGATCGGTCGCAGGGGATACAATATCTGGTACTTTATTACCTAACTCCTTAAAGTCTTGAAAGAAAGCGTCGGTATACATTTTTGCAATTTCCATGACGCTTTTATGCTCACGTTTCGCACCTTTGACCATTTTATCTTCTCCAGAGTCAGAATCACTCGTCAAGTGTCCTACATCTGTAATGTTCATGACTCTTATCACTTGATATCCAAGATAACGAAGTCCCTTCTCCAACACATCTTGCGTGATGTAACTACGCAAGTTCCCGATATGGGCGTAATGATAGACTGTCGGTCCGCAAGTATACATGCGAACGACGCCCTCTTCATAGGGACGGAATTCTTCCACAGTATGAGAAAGTGTATTATATAGTTTCATAGGATCCCTCTTTCTAAGAAGAATAGCACAATTCTATGGAATAATTATGGTATTCTCCACTTTAGTCTATTTCACCTGATTTCATTATAGCACAACCAAAGAAAATAGAAGAACAAGGATCCTATCTTGCCTTAAATTTCGGTTAATTTGATCGCTTTTTTTCCTTGCAACAATTGATCAATGACCATGGTATCAACCTGATCGGCAATAATTTTATCCACTTTTCTTGCGCCAAACTCGAAAAAATTCGCCTTGTCTACGATTTTATCCACAAGATCGACAGAAAAAGTAAGTTTGATGTCATCTTCTTGGAAGCGTTTCTTCACTTCCTGCAATCTTTTTTTCACAATTCTGTGGATAACTTCTTGTTCCATGTGATCAAAAAGAAATACTTGATCAATTCGATTGATGAACTCTACTTGAAAGTACTCTTTTAGCTTACTTAATACACTCTGCGTTACGATCGGTTGAAAACCAACATCTTCTTTTTGAAATCCTAAGTTAGAAGTCATAAAGATCATCGTATGATCAAAACGAACCTCACTTCCTTTCGAGTCTTTTAATTTTCCCTCATCTAACGCCTGTAGGAAAAGATGTAACACACTAGGGTGTGCTTTCTCAATCTCATCCAGTAAAATAACGGAATGGGGATGATTACGCACTTCTTCTAAGACATTTTGATAATCTTTATATCCAACATAGCCAGGAGGAGAACCAATAATTTTACTGATTGTATGCCCTTCTCGATATTCGCTCATATCAAGACGAATGAAGTTTTCCTCGCCATAGAATGCCTTAGCATACTCCTTTACTAACATCGTCTTGCCAACGCCTGTCGGTCCAACAAAAAGATAAGAATGTGGACGCGCTTCGTTTTTGTATCCAAGTCGCATTCGTTTTGTTACTTCACAAAGTTCATGAATGACCCGATCTTGACCTAAGATGACTTTTTTTAAATTCTTCTCAATTTGAATGAGTTGTGAAAGAGAAGCAGGCAGAATTTCATAGACAGGAACTTTCGTCCGATCATGGATCACTTCCGCAACCATCTCTTTGGTAACAACACGCACTGGTCGTTTTTCCATGAGTGCTCGTTCTAGATGATTTTTCTTATCCT
>CAZJUW010000134.1:0-2581 GCA_964549325.1 uncultured Muribaculaceae bacterium | reverse complement strand
CATCTATGAACTCTGCATCACGTGTATTTCTTGAAGATAGTGTACTGATAAGTAGCAGTAATACCATCGAAAGTAGTAACAAAAGCCCATATAACATCGTCGAAATGGCAAATCCTTTTCTATCTAAACACATACGCACCACCTAAACTTATTATAATGAATTTTGTAGCAAATTACGCCGTTTTTTGGTAAATGACAACGTATTTGTCTTTATATTGACGTTCTTTCCAAATGGTATAGCCCTTCACCTCGTCTAAAAAATCTCGATGTAACACTTCACAAATGACGAGGGCATCTTTTTTTAGAAGGTCATCTCTCACCAGATGTTCCAAGACAAACGGAATGTAATTCTCTTCATAAGGTGGATCTAAAAAAACAAGATCAAACTTTATCTGTTTTTCTTGAAAAAATAACAGGGCCTTTTGATAATCAAGGTTCAAAAGATGACATGCCTCAGCAACTTCGAACTTTTCTACATTGCGTTTGATCACGTCAATTGCTTTACGATTATGATCAACAAAATAGACCGATGTTGCACCGTTACTGATCGCTTCAATTCCAAGATTGCCACTTCCTGCAAAAAGATCGAGACAAACACTGTCTACCAGATGATTCTGAATCATTGCAAAGAGAGACTCTTTCACACGATCCATCGTCGGTCTCGTTCCAGCGATCTGAAACCCTAAGATTTCTCGTCCCCTTAATTTACCACTGATCACTTTCATACTACTGATCTCCCCTCGTCAAAGACTTTAAACGCTTCGTAATCTCTAAGGTGAGATAATAAAGTTCATTTTCTAAGCTTTGATAACGAAGAAAAGTGGGATCCATCATGATCTCTTTTCGTAAATCCCAATCCTTTGTCACATGATATGTTTCAATCTTGCAGCACAAGTCTTTTCGCGCAAGAACTTCCTTCTTACAGGCAAGATATTCCTTCATCAAACTAGACTGATCGATCGTTTCTAAAAATTCTGTTAATTTTTCTTTCATATTAACACCCTATTCATTATATCATAGCAAAGAAAAAAGAGACGCTCTTTATAAAACATCCATGAAACTTCGAATCAGTTCTAAGCCACGAGAGATGTTATTGATCTTATCTGTCGTTCTCATGCGATATTGTTTTTTCATCTCTTCTTCCATATCATGTAGACTTCGGGGATCACGATTTAGGTACTTATACCAGTACGAATTTTCTCTTAAATAACGATAAAGATAGGGGTTTGACCTTACTTTAAATTGCGTTTCAATCGTCATTAGTCATCGAAGTACTGGTACATTGGCCTCGGTTCATAGGTCTTGGTCTCTTTTTTGCTGCCAAGCCCTAAGTCTTGCACGATCCCAATCGCCTTTTGTAGCCCAGTGATCCCTTTTTGAATACTTTCAAGATCCAAAGACTTGATCATTTTGACGATATCTTCTTTCGATTTTTGAAAGGAACTATCTGCTACCGTTGTACCTTTGAGATATGGTTCCCACACTTTTTCATCTTCGCCATAGAGATCATAGATCTCATAGTACTTCTGAAAAGTCATCTCCTGGCTGTTTACTTTTGCAAGTAACTCTGGATGATTATGGACAAACTGTTTGAAACTTTCTTTCGACATTGTTATCACCACTACAATATATGTCAAAAAAAAAGAACGATGCCGAACTTGTTGCAAAAATGGTTCTCACAATCGATCGTTCTTCATAAACACATGGTTTCGTTCTAGTTTAGGCTGTCATTCATGAAAAACCCACATTCCCATCATGCACCTTACAGTATTTAACGTTTCCTCATTCACTTCTCATAAATTCCCTAATCACGGTTTTGATATTTTTGCAAAAAATGCTCACGATATGCTAATAACCGATCCTCTTCGATCGCTTCGCGTAACTCTTCTGTCAAGCGAATTAAGAATCGAATGTTATGGATGGACAACAGTCTTCCGCCTAACATCTCATCGGACATGATCAAATGTCGAACGTAAGCCTTCGTATAATGTTTACAGGTATAACAGTCACACCCTTCTTCCAGTGGCGTAAAGTCCTCTTTAAACTGTTGGTTATGTAAATTGATCTTACCACATCTTGTAAAAGCTTGACCGTGTCTAGCAATACGCGTGGGTAGGACACAATCAAACATGTCGATCCCGCGGATGACACCTTCGATGATATCGACGGGATCCCCTACTCCCATCAAATAACGAGGCTTATCTTCGGGCAAGTACTTCGTGGAGTTGGAAACCATTTCATACATCGTCTTTTTATCTTCACCAACACTGGTACCGCCGATACTGTATCCATCAAAATCGAGTGCAACCGTTTGTAAAGCACTCCACTTACGTAAGTCAGCGAACTCTCCACCTTGCACAATCCCAAATAATGACTGTCTTTCGTTTTTATGTACAGCTTTCCCTCGCTTTGCCCAACGAACCGTACGCTCGACGCTTTGTTTCATATAATCGTAAGTGACGGGATAGGGTGGACACTCATCAAAACTCATCGCGATGTCACTATCGAGTTTATTTTGAATTTCGATCGATTTTTCAGGCGTTAAGAAAAGTGGCTTTCCATCGATATGGCTCTTAAAATG
>CAZJUW010000133.1:0-2603 GCA_964549325.1 uncultured Muribaculaceae bacterium | reverse complement strand
AGTCTGATCGCGGGAGCGAAGTATCGTGGTGAATTTGAGGAACGTCTTAAGAACGTGTTAAATGAAGTGAAGAAGAGTGAAGGCAACATCATCATGTTCATCGATGAAATTCATACGATCGTAGGTTCTGGCAACTTGGAAGGCGCTATGGATACTTCGAATATCTTAAAACCGATGTTGGCTCGTGGCGAAATTCACGTTATTGGTGCGACGACGTTGAATGAATATCGCAAGTTTATTGAGAAGGATGGAGCTTTAGAGCGAAGATTCCAGAAAATCAAAGTCAGTGAACCGAGTGTCATGGATACGATTACCATTTTACGGGGCTTGAAAGAACGTTTTGAAATCCATCATGGTGTCAGTATTCAAGATAAAGCTTTGATCGCGGCGGCTACCTTATCGAACCGTTATATTACAGATCGCTATCTTCCAGATAAGGCGATCGATTTAATCGATGAAGCATGTGCAACGATTCGAGTTCAAATGGACTCTGTCCCAAATGATCTAGATACTCTTACGCGAAAGATCATGCAGCTAGAGATCGAAAATCAAGCGATCAAGAAAGAAAATGATGAACTTTCGAAAGTACGTAAAAGTGAGATTGCGAATGAGCTTGCAACACTCAAAGCCGAAGAACAGACGTTAAAAACATCTTGGGAGAAAGAAAAACAGATTAACGATAATATTAAGAGTAAAAAACAAGAAATTGAGAAGACGCGTCTTGCGTTAGAAAATGCTGAGAATCAATACGATTTAGAGACAGCGGCGCGTCTTCGTCATGGAGAGCTTCCGCGTTTGGAAAAGGAATTACAAGATATCAATCAAATGGAGAAGAACAAGATCTTATCAGATACTGTCACAGAAGAGTCAATTGCCGATGTCGTCTCGCGTTGGACAAATATTCCGATCAGTAAGTTGATGAGTGGGGAACGTGAAAAATTACTCAACTTAGAGAAGCGTCTTGGAAAACGTGTCATTGGCCAAGATGAAGCTCTACACTTGGTGAGTGAAGCCATTTTGAAATCACGTAGTGGGATCAAAGATCCACTTCGTCCCATTGGCTCATTTATCTTCTTAGGCCCAACTGGGGTTGGGAAAACAGAGGTAGCAAAGTCTCTTGCCTATGAACTATTTGATGATGAAAGACACATGGTACGCATTGATATGAGTGAGTACATGGAAAAGTTTAGTGTCTCTCGTCTGATTGGTTCTCCGCCAGGCTATGTAGGATACGAGGAAGGTGGACAATTAACAGAAGCGGTGAGACGAAATCCATATAGTATTGTACTGTTTGACGAGATCGAAAAGGCTCATCCAGAAGTACTGAATCTATTATTACAGATTTTGGATGATGGCCGCGTAACAGATTCCAATGGTCGGGTTGTGGACTTTAAAAACACGATTATCATCATGACTTCTAATGTCGGTAGTGAAGAAATTCTAAATGGGCATCCAGAAGAGGCTTTGAAAGAATTGCACAGTCTTTTCAAGCCAGAGTTTTTAAATCGTATTGATGAAATTATCATGTTCAAACAACTGACAAAGGATAATATCAACCATATTCTCGATAAATTGATATCGGAGATAGAGGAACGTTTATCTGATAAACAGTTAAAAATCAAATTAACAGATAAAGCTAGGAAATATTTGGTTGATGGTGGTTATGATCCACATTATGGAGCACGGCCACTCAAACGTTTTGTAGGAAGAAATCTCGAAAGCGTTCTAGCACATGAAATCATTTCCGATCATGTTACCTATGGAGAAACATTATGCTTTGATTATGATGAAGCAAGTGATCGTTTGATACTCCAAAAATAAAAAAAGGGACTGGTTCCCTTTTTTTGTTGTTATAAAGTAAAACGCGTTATTGAAAACTTTGTTTTGATACATTTTTAGTATGCAAAAAATTGGTAATATTTTCCAATTTTAGTTGGCTGGTTTTAGTAAGGTCGAAAATTGGTAATATTTTCCAATTTTAGTTTATTGGTTTTAATAAGGTTGAAAATTGGTAATATCTGCCAATTGCGGTTTGTCTATTGTTGAACTAAAAAGGAAAAATTATAATTAACAGTAGGATGAACACACATAAATAAAGCAAAATAGGAAAAGATAGAAGTAGGAGAGAGTAGAGATGGAAGAAAAACAACAAAATAAGAAACGGATCGGAATTATTTTATCGATCATATTAGGTTTGGTATTAGTACTAGGGTTATCTTACGCCTGGTTAACGTTAACCATCAAAGGAGACAAAGTCAATGTGTTAAAGAGTGGGACACTCTCTTTAGAGTTGAATGAAACAAGTGAAAATGGGATCTATCTAGAAAATTCAGTTCCCGTCTTAGATGAAGTAGGACAAGAGAATGATCCATTTACTTTTACGCTAACGAATGATGGAACTCTTGGAACTTATTATGAAATCTACTTAGATGATGTAGACTTGGAAGAAGGAGAAGAACGGATTGACGATGTTTCTTTAAGATATGAACTATGTGCCGATAGCGTCTGTAGTGTTGGTTTCTTTACTAATCTTGGAAGCAATCCTGATAGACTATTAGATTATGGCTATATTGAGGTAGACCAAACGATCAGTTATACCCTAA
>CAZJUW010000132.1:0-2657 GCA_964549325.1 uncultured Muribaculaceae bacterium | reverse complement strand
CGTTCAGTGCAAAGTACTTCTTAGATGTCTTACCAACCACGGTGAAGAAGATCGCTGTCTTGGATCGTACCAAAGAGCCTGGCTCAGCAGGGGAGCCACTTTACTTAGATGTTGTAAGTGTCCTTGCGAAGATGAGTAAAAATATCAAAGTGATCGGTGGCAGATATGGCCTTTCTAGTAAGAATACAAATCCCGCGATGGTAAAAGCAGTTTATGATTTTCTCGATCGAAGCGACTGTTTCTCGAACTTTACGGTAGGAATTGATGATGATGTGACAAAGCGAAGCATTCCAGTATCTTCCTTCAAACTTCCTCACGATGTTACCGAGTTCTTAGTTTATGGTTATGGCAGTGACGGAATGGTAAGCGCTTGTAAAGATCTTATGAAGATTACGGGAGCTTACACGAACGCTTATGTTCAAGGCTACTTCCAATATGACTCTAAAAAGAGTGGAGGAGTAACGAAAAGTCATTTGCGTTTCAGTAAGGCGCCAATTTTATCCACATATTATGTGGAAAAACCTAGTTTGGTAATCTGTACGAACGACAGTTATTTGAAGAAATTTCAGATGTTAGATGAACTAGAAGAAGGTGGGACGTTCCTTTTGAATACGTCAATGACAGATTTAGAACTTTCTCGTTATATGACTGAACATGATAAGAAGTTACTTCGGGAGCGCAGTATTACCATGTATCGTGTATCTGCGACTGCTCTTGCAAGAGAAGTTGGCCTAGATCAGAAGATCAGTAGTATTCTAGAAGCAATTCTCTTTAAGATCGGTAAGATCATCCCTTATGATTTTGCTATCGATAAGATGAAAGAGACAATGAAAAAGCGCTTTGCCAATAAAGGCAATGATATTGCGCAAAAGAACATCACTGCTATTGAGAAAGCGCCTGGTCTTTTAGAAAAAGTGAAGCTCGATGCAAAAGCGGGCAGTAGACTACAGGAAGATGACACGGTCTTTGCCAAGATGGAAAATAGGCGAGGGGATGAGTTGCCAGTCAGCGCCTTCGTAGATATGGCCGATGGTACGTTACCTGGTGCTTTCGCACGCTTGGAAAAACGGAGTACTTCGACGATTGTACCGCACTTTATTAAAGAAAATTGTATCGCATGTAATCTATGTTCCTTTGTTTGCCCACATGCCGTCATCCGTCCGTTCTTGTTGACCGAAGAGGAAGCCCAAAAAGCTCCGAAGTACGTACAAGAAAACTTGATTGAAGCCAATATAAAAGGCGAAAATTTGCAATATACGATCGGTATTTCAATTCCAGATTGTACTGGCTGTTCACTTTGTGCCAATATCTGTCCTGGTAAAAAGGGTGAGAAGGCACTTATCATGAAAGATGTAAAGTTATGTCAGGATACGGGTTATGATTATCTTTTCGATGTTGTGACACAAAAGAATTGCTTTCCTGTCAATACCGTGAAAGGTAGTCAGTTTCAGAAACCGAAGTTCGAGTTCAGTGGAGCCTGTGCTGGTTGTGGAGAAACGGCCTATTTAAAACTTCTGACACAGTTATTTGGCGATCGCATCATCATTGCGAATGCTACGGGGTGTTCTTCGATCTATGGTGCTGCGGCACCAAGTACGCCATATTCCGTTCCTTGGGCAAGTTCTCTCTTTGAAGATAATGCCGAGTATGGCTATGGCATGAAGATTGCTGATATCACGATCAAAGAACGTATTCAAACCCTTATCCTAAAACATCTGGATCTTGTTTCGGAAAATGAAAAGGAGATCTATCAGAATTATGTAGCTGAAGTGACGAAAGAATCTGCTGAAGCCCTCCTTTCGGTTTTGGATCACACGAAGATTGAAGGATTGAAAGAGTGGAAGAATTTCCTTCTACCAAAGTCTATCTGGATGGTCGGAGGAGACGGATGGGCCTATGACATTGGCTTTGGTGGAATTGATCATGTTCTAGCATCTTCTGAAAATGTGAATATCTTAGTACTTGATACAGAGGTATACTCCAATACAGGTGGTCAGGCATCGAAGTCCAGTAAGATAGGTGCGGTTGCGAAGTTTGCCTCAACTGGAAAAAAGACCGCCAAGAAGGATCTTGCACGCATTGCCTTATCTTATCCGCATGCTTATGTTGGGGCGATCTCGCTTGGCGCCAATTACCAACAGACGATCAAGGTACTACTAGAAGCGGAAGCTTACGATGGACCTAGTATCATCATCGCTTATGCACCATGTATTGCACAAGGCATCTTGACCGGTATGAAATCGACGATTGATGAGCAGAAGAAGGCGACCCTCTGTGGTTACTTCCCAATCTTCCACTATCATCCAGAGACGGGAAAGTTCACCTTAGATAGCAAAGCGGACTTTACGAAATATGACGACTTCATCGCTGGCGAAGATCGTTATCGGATGCTTGGTAAGGTAAATCCAGAGGAAGCGAAGGAACTGTTAGAACAAAATAAAAAGAACGCAATGCTGCGTTATCAATACTATGAAAAGTTAGCAAAAGAAGAAGTCTGATAGAGATTTCTTTTTGTTTTGCCAAGATGAAATGGAGGGATTGTCAGCTGGAATAAATCTTGTTTTTCTTTGCTTGTTCTGGTATGATATATATAAGATAGGGTGTTGGAAATGAAAAAAGTAGTGATATTGTTATTTGCTGTGATTGGAACGTTTATG
>CAZJUW010000131.1:0-2675 GCA_964549325.1 uncultured Muribaculaceae bacterium | reverse complement strand
TTACTTATGAAGACGTAAGACAGATTGCGGATCATGTAAAATCAGTCGCTACAGGAAGGTTCCTTAGTTGTATGCTTAAAAATGATAATACTTTATGGTATATGGGTGGTAACTATGGAATTGGTCCAACACGGGAGTTAACGCCAACGTTAATTAAAGTAGGATCATAAGAAGTCATGATAGAAAAGTAGGAAAGAGAAATGATAATGGACATCTACAGGAAAATATTTTACGATGATCATCAAAAAGGACAGATGCTTTAAAAAATTGACAGAAATCGTAAGAGTCAATGAAAAGATGGGCATTATGGATAGTTGTCAAAAAGAAGTCAAGCTAATTGCGTGGCTTCTTTTTTTTCGGTATAATATAAAGAGAAAACATAATGGAGTGAGGACACATGGCATTAAAATACGACGAAAGTTCAATCAAAATTTTAGAAGGATTAGAGGCCGTTCGCAAACGGCCTGGTATGTATATTGGATCAACAGATAAGCGAGGATTACATCATCTTGTTTGGGAGATCGTTGACAATGCGATCGATGAAGTAATCAATGGCTTTGGTGATGAGATCAAGATTACAATTCATAAAGATCAGAGTGTGAGTGTTGAAGACCATGGTCGCGGTGTTCCAGTTGGCATGCACGCATCTGGAAAGAGTACGCCAGAAGTCATCTATACCGTACTCCACGCTGGTGGCAAGTTCGAAGAAGCTGGTTATAAAGTGTCTGGAGGTCTTCATGGGGTTGGGGCTTCCGTCGTCAATGCTTTATCAGAGTGGATGAAAGTGACCATTCATCGTGATAAAGGCGAATATCTTATCGCCTTTGAAAATGGTGGTCATTTAAAAACACCACTTAAGAAAATAGGATCAACTTCGAAGACAGGGACGACCGTTCGGTTCCTTCCTGATGCATCTATTTTCCCAAATATTCATTTTTCATTTACGACGATCTGTGAGAGAATGCAAGAATCTGCCTTCTTATTAAAGGGACTCAAGATTGAAGTAGTTGATGAGGAAGATGAAAAGGACGTCGTTTATCACTATGAAAATGGACTTGTGAACTTCGTCGAATATATTAACGATGGGAAGAATGTTCTACATAAAGTGATCAATTTCGAAGGTGTTAAGCATGGAATTGAGGTTGAGATTGCCATGCAGTACAGCGACTCTTACAACGAAAACATTTTATCGTTCGTCAACAACGTCAAAACCGTCGATGGTGGATCTCATGAAGTTGGGTTCAAAACAGGAATTACGAAGGCATTTAACGATTATGCGAAAGCAAATGGACTGGCCAAAGGAAAAGATTCTAGTCTCGATGGAAGTGATGTTCGGGAAGGCCTTTCGGCTGTCATCAATCTAAAAATTCCAGAAGCACTACTCCAATTCGAAGGACAGACGAAGGGAAAATTAGGAACGCCAGAAGCGAGAAGCATTACTGAGAATATCACGTATGAGAGTTTAAAATTCTTTTTAGAAGAAAATAAAGAAGTGGCGATGACGATTTTAGATAAAGCTTTGAAGAGTAAAGTGGCTAGACTCGCCGCGAGAAAGGCACGAGAAGCTGCGCGAAAAGGAACAGGAAAGAATTCGAAAGAACGAGTCTTATCTGAGAAACTAGCGAAGGCAACAGGACGAGACTATGCGAAAAACGAGCTCTTCTTAGTTGAGGGAGATTCAGCAGGAGGTTCTGCTAAGTCGTTCCGTAATCGCGAAACACAGGCCATTTTACCGTTACGTGGGAAAGTCTTAAACTGTGAGAAAGCAAGTACCCACGATATTGATAACAATGCGGAACTTCGTCAGATTGAATATGCGATTGGGGCAGGATTAGGAGCAAACTTTGACCCCAAAGAGAGCAATTATGGAAAAGTTATCATCATGACCGATGCGGATGTCGATGGAAGTCACATTCAGATTCTTTTGATCACGTTCTTCTATCGCTTTATGAGACCTTTGATCGAAGAGGGAATGCTCTATATTGCAACACCTCCGTTATATTCGATCGAAACAGGAAACAAAGGGAAAGAATATATTGCAACCGATGAGGAGTTAGAGGAGCGTAAGAAAACGATCAAAGGAAACTATAAGATCCAACGTTTCAAAGGTCTTGGCGAAATGAATGCCGATGAGCTTTATGATACGACGATGAATCCAGAACATCGCAGACTTCTTCGTGTCAATTTGACGGATGCAGCTTTAGCTGAAAAACGGATTCATCTTTTGATGGGAGATCAAGTAGAACCACGAAAAGAATGGATCAACGAGAACGTCGACTTCACCTTAGAAGACGATTTTAGGAAGTGAGAAAATGCCAAAGAAAAAAGAACAAAAGACGATCGTTGAAAAGATCTATGATTATAGTTTAGAAGAGATCATGGAGACAGGCTTTGGACGATACTCGAAAGAAATCATTCAAGAGCGTGCACTACCAGATGTGAGAGATGGTCTAAAACCAGTACAACGCCGTATTCTCTATGCAATGTATATCTCCCACTTTACACATGATAAAGCTTATCGAAAGAGTGCGAAAGCGGTCGGCGATATCATGGGGAACTTTCACCCACATGGAGATTCGTCGATCTATGATGCATTGATCAGAATGAGCCAACCTTGGAAGATGCGAGAGACCTTCATTGATGTTCATGGGAATAATGGTTCGATCGATGGGGAT
>CAZJUW010000130.1:0-2680 GCA_964549325.1 uncultured Muribaculaceae bacterium | reverse complement strand
AATAGGTTTGGCAGGCTACTATCTTTTCGACTTGGAAAATAAAACTCCGTCGCCGCTTTCGTATCTAAGTCTGTGAAATAAGGGTGTCCGGTCAATAACTTTCCTTCATCTTGTCTTGCACCTACGGCTTGTAATACCGTCGTTTTTAAGACTCTTATAGGTTGATTGTCGTGATTGTAAAGTAAATGTTTCACGCCATTTTCTTCCACATAAACAGTAGCGTACCCCGGGCCAAATGGGGCATCCTCGTTTTCAAACTTCATGATGGCAGTTTGTTTTGTCATAAGACTCACTTCTTTCTGTTTTCTCTTCTATTGATAGTATACACTAAACTAACATTTCTTCGCAAGTAACTGACACATCGTTTGTTGCCTTTACAGCAATGTATGGATACTCTATTTTCTCTACGACGCCGTGGTAAAACGTATTTGGCTCGATGGTTCCTTGAATCTTAGCTTCTAAATAATGAGAAGTATGCCCATAACTATATCCCTCTTTGTTTCTCTCAATCAAAACATCAACTTCACAACCCATAAATTTTTCCATGTAAGCCTGTTCCAATTCTCTCGATAACGCCAAAAGACGTCTTGCGCGTTCTTTTTTGACTTTTGGGTCCACCTGTTTCATTTCCGCAGCCACGGTTCCCTCGCGCTTAGAGTATGGAAAAACATGAAGTTTTGCAAAGCCAATTTTTTGAATATTCTTAACCATCTCTTGAAAATCCTCTTCCGTCTCCGTAGGAAACCCAACGATCACATCCGTCGTCAACGCAATGGATGGTCGGATGGCGCGAATTTTCTGCACCTGATCGAAGAAGTAAGCCATATCGTATTTGCGATTCATCAGCTTCAAAATGCGATCACTCCCAGACTGTAATGGAATGTGTAAATGATCGACGATCAGTTTCGATTGTTCGAGCTCTTTTAACACAGGATCCTGTAACTCCGTAATCTCGATCGAAGAAATGCGAAGACGCTTTAATCCTTCGATTTGCTTGATTCTAGCAAGTAAAGTTGCAAAATCAGTCTCCAAGTCTCTGCCATAGTTTCCCGTATGAATTCCTGTCAAAACGACTTCTTGGTATCCATTCTGTACTAGTGTCTTGATCTCTTCCATGACTTTGTCAGGATCCTTTGAACGAGGCTTTCCACGAACATAAGGAATGATGCAGTAAGAACAAAAATTATCACATCCGTCTTGGATCTTTACGAAAGCTCTCGTACGTCCTTCGAATCGGCTGATCAACATATCTTCAAACTCCGTGGTACGTTCTTGCCAAAGATGTCTTATTTGGGAGCGTTTGGCAAACCATTCTTCTACTAGTGATACGATCTTGCCTTTTTCTTTCGTTCCCAAAACGATATCTAGACCATCTGCATGATAATCTTGATTGGCTTCGATAAAGCAACCCATCGCTACGACACAAGCTTCTGGATTTCTACGAATCGCAGCCTTGATCATCTTACGGCTTTTAACCGAAGAAGTGTTGGTCACCGTACAGGTATTGATCACATAAACGTCGCATACTTCATCAAAAGGAACGATCTCATCCCCATGTTTTTGAAATAGATTCATCACGTATTCGCTTTCATATAAATTCACTTTACATCCAAGGGTACAGATACCTACTCTCATACTTCACCTCAAAAAAAGAAATTAGATTAGTCTAATTTCTGTTGTAACTCTTTCAGTCGATCGACGAAATCACTCGTTTTTCTAATCTCGTCATCTAGTTTACCATAATCAGCTGTATTTTCAAGTTCTATTTTACTTTCAAGTGGTCGTTCTTCCTCTAGCCCAAACACGGGAGAAATGAAAGGAGAATTTTTAAATTTATATGGAACCGGTGCTTCTTCTACGACATTGAAAGATTCTAAAGTAACTTGCGGTTGTTCTTCTTCCACCATCTTGAGAGAAAGTTGTTCACGATATCGTGCTTCTAATTCTTGTAAATTGATCGGTTCATCTCCCTCATCTTGATACTGTACTTCGGCGTTTGTCTCATATAAAGTATCACCCTTTTGCATCAACTCTTCCAAACTGATAATGGCCTTTTCTTCTTGTTCTTGTTCGAAATCGGTATGTTCGATTAGATGATGATCTTCCTTGTCCGAAACGACGATTTCAGGCGTTTTCTTTTCTTCTTCATAAGCTTGCGCTAACTCTTGCGTAAGATAAGCGAGTTCTTCTTGAGCCCTCGTTGATTCTAATTGCTCATCCACGTATTTGATCTCACGGATTGGTTCCATTTGGGAAGGATTCTGAAGAGGTGGATGATTCTCTTCACTTTCAACTACTTCTTCCAATAAAACATCCGTACTGGCAGGTTCGATCTTTTGAACACAAGGAGTACTTGGTACCGTCGTTGCGGTCACTTCATCCGTTGCTTCCTGATTTTCGGTCTCCTCTAATAAGAGTCTCGTATTTTCCTGTTTCCGTTTCTTTTCACTCGTACTTCCTACGAAGAAAAGAACGACAAAGAATAAGATGGCCATCACTACTAAAGTGATAATTCCAACTAGATTATGTTCCATGAAATACTCGAACCATTCGTACATCTTTCTTCACCTCATGATAGTAACTTCAGTGTAACATATTCCTGCCTTCGTTTCTACAGAAATTTCAGCAAAGATTTTACTTGACACTTTTTTGCTTTTTTCTAATACACTTTGTTTACACT
>CAZJUW010000129.1:0-2709 GCA_964549325.1 uncultured Muribaculaceae bacterium | reverse complement strand
GATGCACTGTTAGATGCTTATTTAAGACAAGACCCACTTTCTCGTTGTGGGATTGAGACGATGGGAGGGAAGGGGAAAATCTTCTTAACTGGAGAGGTTACATCACAAGCGGAGGTCGATTACGAGAAAATTATCAAACGAGTCCTACGAGATATCGGTTATAGTGAGCATTATGAGGTGATCAATAATCTTGGGAAACAAAGTGCTGATATTGCGTTAGGAACGAATGAAACCGTCGGTGGCGCTGGGGATCAAGGCATGATGTTCGGTTATGCAACCAACGAAACGGTGGAACAGCTACCAAAGGCGATGGTGATTTTACAAAAATTAAGTCGTTATTACGATGAATTACGAAAGAAAGATGCTCGTTTTCTTCCTGATGGAAAAGCGCAGATTACTGGTTATTATGATGAGGATATGCATTTAGTAGGAATCAAAGACTTTACGATCTCTTACCAAAATACAGAGCAAGATCGAGAAAGTACAGATACTATCATAAAAGACTACTGCACTCGTCTTGTAGAAGAATATGGACTTACCGTTGAACGCTTTTTGATCAATCCGACTGGAAGATTTGAAATCGGCGGATTCGAAGGAGATGCAGGACTCACTGGTAGAAAGATCGTTGTTGACAACTATCAATCTTTTGCGCCTGTCGGTGGTGGTGCTTTCAGTGGGAAAGATCCAACGAAAGTCGATCGTAGTGCTGCCTATAAAGCACGTGAAATTGCCAAAACGTATTTAAAAGAATATGATCTTGCTTATTGTGAGGTACAACTATCCTATGCCATTGGGATCGATGAACCACTTGCCATCTACATCAAAAGCGATCGTGGTTGTATTGAACCATCACAAGAATTATATCAAGCATGTACCCCAAAACGTATGATTGAAGACTTGAATCTACGCACGATCTGTTATGAAGAACGAGCTCGTTTCGGTCATTTTACGAGCTAAGCGATAAAAGTCATCAAAGCGAATGACTTTTTCTGTGGATTATGATAGAATTGATGCAGGTGATAAAGCATGAAAAATAGAAGTGAACTCCGCGAGATTATCATGAAAGTTCTATATCAATATTACATTTTAGAAGGGGCGAAGATGCCTTCCGATGTCGATACTTTGATCAAGGAATTTTTGGAAGTTCAAAATGACTTTGTCGAGGAATCTGTTCATGGGGTGATTGCTAATCAGGAACAAATCAGTCACTTAGCGAACCAATATTTAGTCGATTGGGAAATTGATCGTCTCAATAAAGTCGATAAAGCAATTTTAAGCCTCGCGATCTATGAACTTCTCTATACGAAGACACCTAGTATCGTTGCCATCAATGAGGCAATCGAACTTTCGAAAAAGTACAGTGACGAGCAGGTGACCAAGATGATCAATGGAACGCTTGATAACCTATATCATAGTGAGGATATTCATGAATGAGAAGTATTTAAGTGTCACCCAACTGACGCGTTATATTAAATATCGTATCGATGGGGATGAAAACTTAGGAAATGTTTTCTTACGTGGTGAGATCTCTAACTTTAAAGCCCATACGCGCGGTCATTTCTATTTTACGTTAAAAGACGAAGGGGCGAGGATTAACGCCATTATGTTTGCATCCAGTGCCAGAACGATCAAATTTCAGCCACAAGACGGTATGAAAGTGTTGGTAACTGGAAAAGTAAGTGTCTATGAAGCAACGGGAAACTATCAGATCTATGTCAATGAAATGATTGAAGATGGAGTAGGAAATCTTTACATTGCATTTGAGCAACTAAAGAAAAAGCTTGAACAGGAAGGATTATTTGCCAAGGCCTATAAGCAAGCAATTCCTAGAATTCCAAAGACAGTTGGTATCATTACGGCACCGACAGGAGCGGCGATTCGTGACATCTTGTCGACAATCAAACGCCGATGGCCACTTGCGAAGACGATTTTATTCCCTTGTCTCGTCCAGGGAGAGGATGCTAAACATACGATTGTAAAGCAAATCGAAGAAGCCCAAAAACATGATATCGATGTTCTCATCGTAGGACGCGGGGGAGGAAGTATCGAGGATCTATGGCCCTTTAATGAAGAAATTGTTGCTCGGGCGATCTTCGCTTCTAATATTCCAGTGATCAGTGCGGTGGGCCACGAAATTGATTTTACGATTGCAGACTTCGTTGCCGATCTGCGTGCACCTACGCCAACAGGAGCAGCCGAAATGGCAGTACCTAACAAAACGGATATGTTAAACTACCTATTGCAATTAAAGATTCGTTCGACCAAAGCAACATTATCGCTCATCAAGACACAGAAAGAAAAATTAGAGCAACTAAAGAAACATTATCTCTTTCAAAATCCAGTGTCAATCTATCAGGCGAAAGAACAGAAACTAGATCAAGCGATCGATCGCTGTCTTGCAAATATTCAACTCATTTTAACGGTCAAACGAAGCAGAGTCGAGGCCTTGTTAGGTCGATCTATATTTAAAGTACCAGAGAGTCTTTATCTACGAAAAAAAGAGCAATTCTTACATACGAAAGAACTCTTAGAAATTCATGGCAAAAAGTATTTAGAAAGTAAGAAACAATCGTATGGAAAAATGCTTGGAAAACTAGAGGTGTTAAATCCCTTACTTACGTTAAAAAGAGGATATACGATTACAAAAAAAGATGGGCATGCGATCGACTCCGTCGAGAAACTAAAAATGAACGATGTCATTACAGTTGA
>CAZJUW010000128.1:0-2719 GCA_964549325.1 uncultured Muribaculaceae bacterium | reverse complement strand
ATAAAAATTTCGAGAACGCAAGTGTTTTTTAAATAAGTTTGGCCCTCTCACCTTTTTGGAATGCCCAAGTGAGCAGCTTTTCATAAAAGACATAAAACAGATGCGAAAGAACCGCTAAAATCACTAAGATGATCACCATTGGAATCGTAAAGGCAGATAGTGAAAAGAGTTTTGGCACAAAACATATTCCTAAAAGAAAGATGATGATGACCCCACCGAACAAAAGACGATGAAGTGCATTAAATGGAACAGAAATATGATACAGTAACAAAAACGCTGTATAAGCAGTAATGACGACAGACATCGTCGATAATGTCGCATGATCGAACTGAAAAAGCATGTCCAAGATGGTAATTAAGACGATATTCGTCGCAATCGTCAAAGCAGGTGGCGTCGACTTTTTTAAGATGTTCCGTAAGAAGTTACCTTGTACCCGATTGTGATTGGGTTCTAAGGCCAGGACAAAAGATGGAATTCCAATCGCTAGGACACTGATGAAAGAAAGTTGAATGGGCTCAAAAGGATACGCGACGTCGACAAAGAGGAAGTAGATCGAAAGAAGTGTCGTATAGATCGTTTTCACGAGAAACAAAGATGCTGATCGTTCGATATTATTGATCGTTCTTCGTCCTTCCAAGACGACTTTCGGTAAAGCATCAAAGTTGGAATCTAACAAGACGAGTTGAGCTACATTTCGTGCTGCATCACTACCACTTGCAACCGTTACAGCACAATCAGACTCTTTGAGTGCCAATACATCGTTCACGCCATCCCCTGTCATTGCGACAGTATGTCCTTTTTTCTTTAACGCCTTCACGATTTCTTTTTTCTGAGTTGGCGTGACTCTTCCGAAGATATCATATTGTTCGACAGCACGTTCAATCTCCCGTCTTGTGCGTAACGTCGTTGCGTCCACTGACTTTGCATCCATAGAAACGCCAGCTTTCTTCGAAATTTCAGCAACTGTATCCACATTGTCCCCAGAGATGATCAACACACGCACGCCCTGATCGCGAAAATATTCGAGCGTTTCCTTGGCACTCTTTCTGATCTTATCGCGAAGCAAGATGAGGGAAAGTGGCTTCTGCCCTTTCGTCAAGACGACGACGCGGTAATCTTTCGTATAGTTCTCTAACGTCTTTGCAATACTCTTGCCATGATCAAATAAGATGAATTCGGGAGCGCCAACATAGTACGTATCATTATTTGCAAATTCGACCCCAGAATATTTCTTTTTTGAAGAAAACGGGATCGTTCGTTTTGGAACCCAGTCCACTTTCTCGCAAAAACGTTCTCGGATCGCTTCCGCTGTTGGATTGGTATCTTCCAAAGTAGCAAACATGGCACTAAGACTTTGCGATACTTCCTCTTTGGTTCCCTCTAACAGAACCGTATCGACCACTTCCATACTTCCTTCGGTAATAGTTCCAGTTTTATCAAGACAAATCGTATCCACACGGGCAAGTGTTTCGATACAGTAAAGTTCTTGCACGAGGACTCTGCGTTTTGCAAGACGCATAACGCTCACAGCAAGCACAGTGGACGTTAATAATACCAATCCCTCTGGAACCATTCCGATCAAGGCCGCAACCGTATTCGTAATCGCTCCTTGTAAAGTATTTCCCTCTAAAGACATCTGTTTCGCAAATAGCAAGATCGCAATCGGAAACAAGAAAAACGAAATCATCTTAATAATTCGATGAAAGGTCTTCTGAATTTCAGAGTTCACTTCTTTCATGTACTTAGCATCTTTACTGATCTTCGCGGTATAATTGTCGATCCCTACGTGTTCTACTTTAGCGACCGCATTCCCACTGATGATAAAACTTCCAGCAAGCAAGAGTTCCCCTTCCCGTTTCAAAATCGGATCTGCTTCTCCTGTAATGAAAGATTCGTTGACCTCGACTTCGCCTTGTAAAACGATCGCATCTGTCACGACCTGATTTCCTAAGGAAAACTTGATGATATCATCTAAGACAATCTCATCAAGTGGAATCTCCTCTTCCTTTCCACTTCGCACGACTTTCGCTTTACTGCTTGCAACGACGGCCAGTTTGTCCACTACTTTTTTTGCATGTAACTCTTGAATGGTACTGATCAAAGTATTACAGATGACCACTCCTAAAAACGTCAAGTTTTTATAAGAACCGACGCAGAAGATAGCAATGGCAAAAAGCAAGTTCAAGATATTGAACAAAGTCACGACATTCTCTTTGATAATTTGCTTTTTACTCTTAGTAGGGACCGATGTATCATAATTGTTGAGTCCTGCTTCCATTCGCGATTGGATCTGTAACGGAGTAAGTCCTTCTTCAACCTTTGGTGAAAAGCGTTCCATAGTGATCAGTCGAGTAGACAGCCTCGACACTCCTTTCTATCTTTCGTGAAAGCTTGTCTATCTGCTTCTCACGAAAACCGTACGGAAAGTCTCGCATACGGTTCTTCAAGTTTTTCCTGGGCTACTTCATAACGAGGTTCAATTACTCCACACTTTCGTCCGATGGCTCTTGGTCTTACCATGTCCGTTTTCCACCTGACGATGTAGGAAGCAATGAACTAGTGCACCCATAATTCTATTATACTCTCAAAGAAAGAAAATCGGCAATGCTTCCTATAAATTATTTAACGGATCACGTTGAGTGGTGAATTTACAAAAAGGACTTGAATTCTGATTTGTTCCATGCTACAATAATTAACGTCCTAAGACCTAATGGGCTGT
>CAZJUW010000127.1:0-2745 GCA_964549325.1 uncultured Muribaculaceae bacterium | reverse complement strand
GATAGAATGTCTTTCTTGTTTCACCCCATCCAGGTAAGATGACGACCGGTTTGGTACCAGTTCCGAACTTTTCGTAGTAAAGATTTACATCATTGATCTTCAAATACATAGCATTCACCTATGGTATTTTATGTGAGATGTCATTAGAAGTGTCAAAAAGCGTCATCTGGATGAGATTGGTATTGAAGTAGTGTAGAGAGTGTGCTATATTATAATTGTCTAGAAGATACGACATCACTTATGTATAAAACCGACTAAAGTAACGATAAGGGAGCACCGAATAGAACTACTCGTGTTGAATACTTATTTATGGTAAGGATCCTAAAGGTAGTCTAGGAGCACCCACCTGTGTAAGTGCAGGTTTTATCGTTCAAGTGACCGTTCTTTTGGACTTTTTATTTTGGAAAAATTAAGGTGATATGATGTTTGATCGATTAGAAAATATGATTGGCAAGGGTGCTCTTGACCTTCTTAGAACGAAGACGGTCTTGATCGTTGGTCTTGGTGGGGTCGGTGGTTATGTCGTCGAAGCTCTAGCAAGAAGTGGAATAGGGCATCTTGTCCTAGTGGATCCTGATACTGTCGATGAGAGCAATCGCAATCGGCAGTTGATTGCTCTTGAAAGTACAACGGGGCGAAAGAAAGTAGAGGTTTGGAAAGAACGGATCTTGGAAATCAATCCAGACTGTCAAGTGACGGGGTACGACTTCGCTTATTCCAAAGAGACAAAAGAAAAAATCTTTGCAAGAACACCCGATTTTGTGATCGATGCTTGTGATACTGTGCACGCGAAACAATCACTCATTCGTTCTTGTTTGGAAGCAGGGATTCCTTTCTTATCTTGTATGGGAACCGGATATCGCTTAGATCCAAGTGCCCTTGTCATCATGGATCTTAAGAAGACGGAGAACGATCCACTTGCCAAAGTACTTCGCAAATGGGCTAGAGACGAACACATCAAAGGAAATATTCCCGTCGTATGTTCAAGGGAATTACCAATCAAGACAGAGAGCAAGCAAATTGCATCTTGTGCTTTCGTTCCCGGAACGGCAGGGCTATTGATGGCTAGTTATGTCATTCGCTCATTTGTTTTAAACGAAAAAGAGGTCTATTAACCTCTTTTATAGTGCTCGATAGAGTCCAATGACTTTACCTAAAATCGTAACATTTGGAAGGATAATCGGTTCCATATAATCGTTTTCAGGTTGCAATCTGATGTGATCTTTTTCTTTATAGAATGTTTTCACTGTCACTTGATTGTCTTCTGTCATTGCGACAACCGTGTCTCCATTGTTCGCTGTACTCTTCCGTTCGACGATGATGATATCGCCATCGTAAATACCGACGTTGACCATACTTTCCCCACTTACGTGAAGTGTAAACACTTCTTTTTTCTTTGGAATTAACGTAGCCGGAAGAGAAAAGTACTCATCTGGCATCTCGATGGCATCAATCGGGTTGCCTGCGGTAACCTTGCCAAGAAGCGGAACCTCAATGACGTCCTCATTTTTTTGAAGATATTCATTTGGTACTAGAATTTCAATCGTTCGATTTTTTCCATTTCCTTTTTTTAAGTATCCCTTTTCTTCTAGTTTCTTTAAGTGAAAGAAGATTGTGGCAGGGGAATGTAAGTTTTCAATTTCACCAATTTCACGCACTGTTGGAGGATATCCCTTGTCCGCAATGAACTTTTTGACCGTCTGTAAGATAGACTGCTGACGGTTCGTTAATTTTTCCATAGTTTACCTCCTATCTAGTTTGAGTTTAACATGCTAAGTGTCAAATGTCAAACAAATGTTTCAAAAAATGTCGCCAGGCCATTGACACAAACAAATGTATGATATAAGATAAATTTGTAAGTGAAAGGAGTGAGTACAATGTCTGAAAAAATTTTCAACAAACTATTATTTGTAACGGTATGCTTTATGGGGGCATTATTTACCATTCTAGCAGTAGACAGAATGGAAAGTTTAGAAGTTGGAGAAGACTTTAGAAATCAAAACAGTAGTATCGTGTTAGAAATGAAATAACGTGTCGCAAAAAGCGATCCATGATATAATGAAATAGGCGGTGCGTCAAGTTCGGTGTATGTAATCTGATTGATGAAAAGCCAAGCAAGAATACAAGTCGTCATACGAAAGTGTGTAGTAATTGAACTTCGTTATGAAGTATCTTGTGGAAAAACTGGAAGAGCCTATTGCCTTCATAGGGCACGATAGGTTCCGTGAGGGGCAATGAGACAACCTCTCACAAGAATTAGAAAGAGAGGTGCGGTCGAGATTTGTCTACTCGACATTGCATGAAAAAGATTATTTTGGTCGATGGAAACAACCTTCTTTTTAGAAGTTATTATGCGACTGCTTACAGTGGCGTCATCATGCGAAATTCGAAAGGGTACCCTACGAATGCGCTCTATGGTTTTATCAGTATGATGAATAAGATTCTAAAGGAAGAAGATCCAACTTATATCATGGTCGCTTTCGATCGTGGCAAAACATTTCGTCATGAAAAATACGATTTTTACAAAGGTGGCAGGAAAGAGACACCGGATGATTTAAAGGTGCAATTCCCAAAAGCAAAAGAAGTCTTGGATACGCTTGGAATTGAACATTTTGATATCGACAACTTTGAGGCGGATGACATCATAGGAACCCTTGCCAAAGAGGTTGATCTTGCAGAGGATTTTGAAGCAGTGATCATTAGTAGTGATAAGAATTTGCTTCAACTTATCAGTCCAAAAGTAAA
>CAZJUW010000126.1:433-2844 GCA_964549325.1 uncultured Muribaculaceae bacterium | reverse complement strand
GAAGATGCCAATGGAGTAAAACACCGCTTTGCTCATATGAAGGCAAACAGTATTACTGTTTCTCAAGGACAGCAGGTAACTCCAGGAACTATCTTAGGAAAGGTTGGCTCAACAGGTAATTCAACTGGTAATCACTTACATTATGAAGTGAATCAAAATGGGGCCATTGATCCCCAACAATACTTTTCTTCTCATCATATTACCATCCCGGGCACGACGAGTTTACAAAGCAGTAGTTCTTCTACAAATGATGACAATCAAATTACAATTGCAGATCCCAATTCACCCGAAGGAAAGTTTTATGCTAGAGTAAATAAAATTTATGTAGAGAAAAAGAAAGACGGAAAAAAATTTGATCCTAAATTAGTCGCAGCTGTATTGCATGAAATTCATCAATATAATAACAATTTTGGCTATGATGACATGACTGATGCAGAGATTGAAAAAATAGTTAATACAATGTACAAGGAGGAAGAAGACGGCACATTAGGACAGTTTAGTGAGGCTGAGTTCAAGAAAAACATAAAGGAATATTTGAAAAACAGAACTGAGTTTTCTAATTTCTCGGATGATCGCATTGATGATATGGTTGCAGCAATGCAGGATTATTTAGATGCCTACCAAGATTTAGTACATGGCTCTGAGAATAGTACAATAACCACAGGTAGTGGTTATTATAAGGAGTGCCCTAGTATTTCTGTTTTTGACCCTAATACAGGCAGTAGTAGTAAAATTTCTTTAGAAGATTATGTAACAGGAGTATCTACTGGAGAAGTGGGTCCTTTCTATTCAGATGAAGTAGCAAAAGCACATGCGATTGCGGCAAGAACATTTGCTCTTTTCCATACGGATAATTGTTCTTTACCAATTGAAAGCAGTACAAGAAAACAGGTTTATAAAACGCCATATATTGATCGGGCCCGATCGATGAGTGACGCAACGCAAGGGGTTATTCTTACTTATCAGGGAAATGTATTTTCTTCTCAATACTCTACTTTTCCAGATATTCAAGATGGTGCAGGCACTTGTACTGAAAGTAGTTGTACAGTCACATTGTATAAGAATCCAACCAATGAAGCATGGACTTTAACCATGCCAAGATATCGATCAGATGGGTCCAATTGGGGGTTATCAGATTTACCTTATGAAGCAGGTCATTCTTATGGAATGGCAACAGATGCGGCTGATTATTATGCAACACAACTGGGGTATAACTATAAACAAATTTTAACAACGTTTTATGCTTCTGGAGTACAACTCTCGAGTTTAACAAAAATTGCTAGCATTGGAGGAACAACTGGCCCATTTGCTACTTGGAATCAATGTGATTCTGCTTGGGGAAGTGTAAGACTTGGAAATGGTGGTAATACTGTTTGCCAAGCGGGGTGTAAAGTGACTGCCCTAGCAATGCAGATTGCTCGTTCTGGGACCGAAATCACAGTATCTGAATTTAACCCGGGAGTGTTGTCAGATCTCATGACAGAGCGTGGTGATATTGGTATGACAGGGTTGATGCTAGGTACTTGGAATGCAGTGAAGGAGTTAGCTCCTAATTTTAGGATTGCAAGAAGTGGGCAGTCGTTAGTTGGATTGTCTCGTGAAGAGATTGTTAATATTGTCAGTGAGGCACTAGAATCCGGGTATTATCCAATTTTAGGAGTTAAGAATGAAGGACACTGGGTAGCGGTTGATCGCGTAGAGGGAGATCATATTTATATCTATGATCCTTCTCAATTAGGAACGGATTTGTTTTCTATTTCGCAATATGCAAATAGTGTAGCGTGGATTGAATATTGGGAAAAGACTGATTAAGGAAGGAGGCAAACATGAAGGAAGACTTAAAGAAAAATAAATTTTTGCTGATCTTTTTGCTAATTCTTTTTATTGTAATACTGATTGTTGCCCTTCGAAGCCTATCTGCGAGTAAAAACTTATCCTACGTTTTTATAGATAATAATACTCAATGGCAATTATCCGGAGGGAAATGGTCGAAAGTGACAGATCTTAATCAGTTCTATAGTCAAGGGAAAAAATTCAAGATATATAGTAATGGGGATTACGAAGGAGAGTATCTTAGTTTTTATGATAAAGAAGCTGGCAGTTGGTACTTTAAAGATGAAGAATTGACGATCAATAAAATCGACGGCGCTATTATTGCTTATAGGGGACCAAGTTCTTTAAAATTTGCAATTTACAAAGTAGAACCACTCACCGATGATGATCTTTTCTCTCTAAATAGTTTGTTAATTGAAAATGATTTAGATGAGGTTAAAATAGAGGACCTTTCTGTATCACAGAAGATTAGTATTGACTTTGATGGAGATGGAGAGAAGGAAATTATCTATAGTGCATCTAATATGTACACAGAGATAGAAAATAAGAATGTTTTTAGCTTTATCTATTATGAAAGA
>CAZJUW010000126.1:0-423 GCA_964549325.1 uncultured Muribaculaceae bacterium | reverse complement strand
GATGGAAAAATAAACTTAATTCAAAAAACAATTATAGATGGTCATCTACAATTTCGTGATAATGTTGGCTATCATGTAATAGAAAACTTAATTGATATCAATGACCGGGGAAAATATAATCTTATCACTTATCGTATGCAGAAACTGAATATTGCAAGTCTTTGCTATGAAATGTATGAGTGGGATGGAAAACTCATGAAGCAAGTAGAAAGTTGTGATTAAACATATCAAAAACGGCAAAAGTATGATAGTATAAATATAGGTTTTCTAGTGGAGGTACAAAATGAAGCTAAAGTTGAGGGCAGAAGCAAAGGATTGGGCAATCTTTGGAATGTTTGCCGTCTTTCTTTTATATGTCGTTTGTTTACTGGTTTTGAATTTATCGACATTTGCAATTGAAGGAACATTTTATGGACTAAATCC
>CAZJUW010000125.1:0-2844 GCA_964549325.1 uncultured Muribaculaceae bacterium | reverse complement strand
ACCAAAATATATACAGACCTTGATATGAACTCTATGTTCAAAGGTTTTAAGGAGTGTTTTCTCAATGAATATAATATCATTATTTCAATCATTTGTTAATCACTTAAATAACATTTTTTCACATTTCATGCAATTGCGTAAAAAAAGACAAGACCTTCAGTTAGTCCTGTCTTTAGAGTTGTTTCTACGATTCTTTAGCCATGGTATTTTGATAAAGTAATTGTTCTCTACGCATCCGCAAGGCCTTAATTCGTTGAAAAAGAAGTGCTTTCCTTCGGTATTCCTGATAATGATTCTCCTGATAAGTTCTTTCTCTTACAATCTCCATATTGGTAACAACAAGATAATTGATATGATGACGTTCTAACGATTCATATAACCGCGTATGCTCCTTTTTTATCATGCGAACAATTTCCTGATCTTCGCCATAAAGAAAATGATAATGTTTCTTGGAAAAGATTAACACACATTCTGGATACAATCTCTTTAAAAAATGATATCTTGTTTTTAACATAAATACTCCTTAACATCCCGGATAGAGGAAAAGCGTACTTTTCCTCGTAGATGTTCTAACTTCGGCAATCGCCAGGATGAACCATGTCGATTATCTTCTTAATATAGCCCATAACCATAAAAACCTAACTTGAATCGGCTGGCCGGACCCCGTTCGTGTTGTTCGCGTTGTTGTTGTTGACATTGCCGTCAGAGTTCACATTGAGCACGTTATTCGAGTTGGCAGAATTCGGCGACTACACGTAGTAGTCCAGTAAAGGCTCACCCTTTTTGTCTAAAGAATATCGTTTCAACCATCCGTTGCATCTTTCTTTTCGTACCAAACTTGAAACCATATTCATATGTACAGACACTGGAAAAGACACTAGATAATGAAAGCCGGTTTGTTGAGAAGAGATTTCTCACTTCTTTCAATCTTTTTTTCACTCTCTTTCGGCTACTCGCACAGGCCTGTACAATTGTCTTCCCTTCTATTACGCGAAAACGATAGCCACAAAAAGTAAAACCCTCTTTACAATTGGTAATCTTCGTTTTCTTGCAATTTACTTTCAGACAATAAACATCATTCAAAATCTTCGCAATTTTTTGATATACCTCTTTCAAATAATCTTTATCATGTGAAAATATAACAAAATCATCCATATAACGAATATAGTACTTTAGGTGAAAATCATGAACGATTTTATGATCCAATCCATTTAAATAATAAATCGACAGAAACTGACTGGTCATATTGCCAATTGGAAGACCTTTACCTGTTTCATAGAAAGGAACCTTCTCTACTTCATCCCGCCTTACGGTGGCCTTTTTCAATTCTTGTTCTTTTAGATGCGAAATTTTTTCATTGATATAAGGAAGATTCGTACTATCGATGATCATTTCCATCATATGAAATTCATTAGGAGGTAACTCTCTTTTTAACATTTCTTTTAAGACGTGGTGATCAATTTGATAAAAATATTTCGAAATGTCCATTTTCAAAATATAAAAGGTCCCATACTTTTTCATCTTTTCCATATATTTTTTAATTTGTTTTAAAGCATAATCACGTCCCAGGCCTTTTCGAGTCGCTACATTTCTTTCGTCCAAATATCGTTCTAATCTTGGCATCAAAACAAAGCGTGTTATATAATGATTGATCACCTTATCTAAGACATCTAAAGACATCACAATACGATACTTGGGATACTTTATCATAAAGATGTTGTAGTGAATGTTACCACAATCATCATTTCGTAAAAGATCACATATCTTTAACAGATTGGTCATTTTATTTCGTTCAAAGCGATAAACTTTTTCCTTATTTTTGGTGTTTTTCTTGACCTCTTGTTCATAGATTTCCTCAATATCAGCTAGCCGTACTACCATCACTCTTCACCCAACCATACATCATTTTATTGATATCATCAAGATAACGGCAATATAAGTGTAGTTTCTTTTCATTGATACACTTTAATTCATAACTAATTTCAAAACAAAAATCCAACATATTTAGTTTGCTCATCATCTGTTTTTGTGTCTCCAAACGCTCTTTTTGAACATTCGCAAGAAATGCTAATTCTAGTATTTCATAAAGTAAATGCTCGATACGATCTTTTAAGACAAACTCTCTTCGGGGAAAATTTACTAAATCATCTTTGACTACTTTATAAAACTTCTTCAAAACACTAATTAACTTAAAACGATCTTGATTAGCTCGCATCTAACATTTCCTCAATCACATTTAAAATTTTTTCTACTTGATCAGGGTGTAGAGAACGAATCTTTTCCAGTAATTCTTGTTCATCTTTCTTTTTTTGGAAAGAATGGGTACCTTCTTGGAAGTATTTTTCATAACTATTGAAGTTCTTAAAATCTCTCTTTTCTACTTCTATCTCTTTTTCAATGATCTTATAGTTCACTTTGTGTTGTTCTAATTCATTTTGAACTTTTCCTAACGCATTTAGAGGAAAACCAACACGACCATTGCTTACCTCATATCCCATCAATGCATGAAGGACATAGGCATCACTTTCATATGTGTTATAAAACTTTCCTACTTTTCGGAGGTTCACAAA
Source organism: uncultured Muribaculaceae bacterium (assembly GCA_964549325.1). Taxonomy (GTDB): domain Bacteria; phylum Bacillota_I; class Bacilli_A; order RF39; family UBA660; genus CARZYU01. Next base: position 274 of record CAZJUW010000125.1, on the reverse strand, counting down.
CTTCTTCATTCTTTGACTCCTTTTTCAAACAAAATTTGCTTGGCTGGAGGACAAGTATTGCCCTCCTGGCCAAGACTGGGTTTTCGTCCCTGTACTTATTTTAGTATATATTTATTGTCTGCTGTTCCATCCCCACTCTGTATTTTGATATTAGATCTCAGATATACGACTGGCCGGACCCCGCGCGTGTAGTTCGCGTTGCTGTAGTTGACATAGCCGACAGAGAGCACAAAGAGCACGCTATACGAGCCGGCAGAATACGGCGACAAGGTCC
>CAZJUW010000124.1:0-2851 GCA_964549325.1 uncultured Muribaculaceae bacterium | reverse complement strand
GGACCGACAGGGCCAACGGGACCACAAGGAGTGGGTGGAACAGACGGAGCAGTAGGACCAACAGGACCAACAGGACCAACGGGACCACAAGGTATTGAAGGTGCTACAGGAGCTACACCAACATTAGCCATTGGAACAGTAACGACTGGTGACCCTGGAACCGAAGCAGCAGCAACAATTACAGGAACTGCTCCAAACTACGTTCTTAATCTAACCATACCACAAGGTCCAACCGGAGCAACTTTTCTTTTGCTCAGATGGATAAGAGATAAATACCAAGGAATTGCTACAACATGAACATAGAATCATACAATAAAATAGGTGATAAAATGAAACAGATGAAAGTGGCAGTTTATGCCATCTGTAAAAATGAGGCCAAGTTTGTTAAAAAATTTATGGAGCATGCCAAGGAAGCAGATTACGTCGTCGTGTTAGATACAGGCTCTACAGATAATACCGTAGAGAAGTTAAAAAACGAAGGAGCGATTGTCTATCAAGAGATTTTTACGCCTTGGAGATTTGATGTCGCAAGAAATCGTTCCTTGGATCACGTTCCAGAAGATGTAGATCTTTGTGTTTGTCTAGATTTAGATGAAGTGATCTGCTCTGGTTGGCGAAAAAAATTGGAAAAACTTTGGAACCAGAAGACAGATCGTTTAGAGTATCCATATCACTGGAGTTTTGATTCTTATGGAAAACCAGCGACTTCTTTTTATATTCAGAAAATTCATACGCGAAAAAATTATCGTTGGACCCATCCTGTCCATGAAGTGCTGACTTATATGGGCAAGGGAAAAGAGCAGATACAACACACGGATGCAATCGTGGTTGATCATTATCCTGATACGAAAAAGTCTCGTGGTAGTTATCTTCCGTTACTTGAACTATCTGTGAAAGAGGATCCAGAGGATGACAGAAATATGCATTATCTTGGAAGAGAGTACCTCTATTATGGAAAATGGAATGAGTGTATCGATACCTTACAGCGTCATCTTTCTTTACCGAAGGCCACTTGGAAAGAAGAACGAGCTGCGTCCATGCGTTATATTGCGCGAAGTTATCTTCATTTAAAAAGAATAGAAGAAGCAAAGATGTGGTATCAGAAAGCGATTGAAGAATGTCCTTACACCAGAGAAGCCTATGTCGAATTGGCGGAACTTTACTATACAAATTCCGATTGGGAAAAGGTGGAGTTTTATTTAGAAAAGGCACTCGAGATCAAAGAAAGAGGAAAAAGTTACATCAATGAAAATTTTTGTTGGGATAGTACGATCGATGATTTGTTATCTCTTGCCAAATTCTATTTAGGAAAGAAGGAAGAATCACTAAAACATTTACATTTGGCTCTCGAGAAGGATCCAGACAATAAAAGAATTCAAGAGAATCTCATTTTAGTGGAACGCGCTAATACTGGACAAAATGACTGATTTGTAGTAAAATAAAGAACAATTATGGAGGGGTTATGGAAAAATTACTGATTACACCAGAGAATACAGCAATGTTTTATGGAACAGGAAAAGTAAAAGAATACTTTACTAAAAATTTACGTGTCTTTGAAACGACGAGAGCGCTCGGAATTATGACTGGGAATTTGCGTGTCTATCCAGAGGGTACAACGAGAGAAGAAGTTCGTGAAGAATTCTTAGATCGTAGATTGAAACTAGGATCACTGTTAGGTGTGGATGGAAGAAAGATCGTCATGCAAACTCAAGATGGAAAGGGTACTTGTGAGAAAATCACCGAGGAAAAGATGGCTTCGCAGGAAGATGGTTGGAATATTGATTTTAATGTCGATATGTTAATGATAGACCAAATGGGACCAGCAGTTGTCGCTGGTTATGCTGTCGCTGATTGTCCAGTCCTTATTTTAGCAGATCCTAAGAAGCATGTAGCCGTCCAAGGACATTGTGGAACTTCCTATATTAACCAAGGCTTACCGATACAGATGGTCAATGCATTAAGAGAAGAAACAGATTGTAAAAGTGAAGATATTTTCGCTTATCTTTCTTCCTGTGCGTCCAAAAGAAACTACGTATATGATGCTTCCCCTGCTTTTGCAAAGGATCCAGCAAAGTGGAAAAACTCGCTTTCCCATTATCAAGGACTTTGGCATATCGATGTTCGTAGAGCGATCATTGATCAACTTGTCTCTTGCAACTTGAATCGTGCCAATTTTATGTTAAATTTACATGATACGACGGTGGATCCAGCGTATTACTCGGATACGGCTTGTTCTTCCAGAAATCCCATCCTCGAACCTGATCCCACGAAATTAGGTCGTTACTTCGTTGGAATCACGTATCAAAAGAAGAGAAGATAGAATGCAAGGTCATTCTTTTTTCTTTAGCATATCCTATCAGTGATGGGAAAAGACTGGGCAAATTTTGGGAAACAGTCTATACTGAAAGTAGGTGGTATGTATGAAGACATTACGTGAACTCTATGGCATCGATAGTGATGTACAAATAAAGGGAATTAAGATCAATTCCACAGAAGTGACACCAGGTGATCTTTTTGTCTGTACGCTTGGAGTCGCAGCAGATCGACATGATTTTATCGATGAGGCAGTCGCAAACGGAGCTGCTGCACTCGTTGTCAGTCGAAAAGGAATCACCTCTTCTGTGCCCGTTATCGAGGTAGAGGATACCAATGCACATCTGTCAAAGTTATGTGCCAAGTTTTACGATCACCCTGAAGAAAAGTTAGTGATGATTGGGGTTACGGGGACGAATGGGAAGACGACGGTAGCCGAGATGATTCAACAATTATTAGGAAAAGATATCTGCGGTTACATGGGAACGAATGGCATTCGCTCACGTGATTTTGATGAGATGATCCGTAATACGACACC
>CAZJUW010000123.1:0-2933 GCA_964549325.1 uncultured Muribaculaceae bacterium | reverse complement strand
CTGATAATTCAAATTTATCTTCATCTAACAATTCAACTATTCCTGCAGATACAAAATCACATTCTAATTCATTATGATTGATTTCATTTTTATTTTCTTTTTCAATATAGTATTCTTTTAATTCTTTTTCTACTTCTTCTATAGTTAAATTACCTTCCACATTTTCTTCTAATAATTTTTCTAAATATTTAGAAGGTTTTAAATGATCTACTTTTTGAAGACCAATCGCCATATCCCATTGTAATTGTTTTACATAATTACTGGTTTTATATTCTTCTTCATATTCATTCACGCTTGAATCGAATTCTTTTTCACTCATAATTGATACCTCCTAACTACTTTTAATAATATCATATATTTGCATGAAATAGTCATTGACCCATCACAAAGGCGGCAATGATCTTTTCTTCTTCCCGGGAATTTGTTATAATCTTACTGGTGATAACCGTGAAAGAATTATTTACGAAATTAGAAATTGATCCTAAAGACCTCTCTTTATATGAAAGAGCTTTTTCCCATTCATCGTACGTGAACGAGCATCATTTCAAACAAGATTATGAACGGTTGGAATTCTTAGGCGATGCTGTCCTAGATTTGTTGGTGGCGGATTATCTTTATTCCAATAAGCACGAAGAGGAAGGGGAAATGACGAAGGTACGCGCTAGTTACGTTTGTGAAAATGCGTGTTTTGAATATGCCAAGGCACTCGAGCTTGGTCGCTATATCAAAGTAGGACATGGTGAAAAGCAAGAGAACGGAACAGTGAAAAAAGCGATCATGGCCGATATCTTTGAAGCGATGATTGGCGCTATCTACGTCGATCTTGGTTATGCAACGGCACGAAGGGTAGGACTCAAAATTATCGTTCCATATATCGAAAATCCAAATGTCACCTTCTTTAGCGATTATAAATCTTCATTACAGGAGTATGTCCAGACAGAACAAAAGAACTTAGAATACGTTGTTACGAATGAACAAGGTCCTTCGCATCAGAAACAATTTACCGTTTCGGTGATGATCGAGGGAATTGCTTTGGGAGAAGGAACGGCAGGAAGTAAAAAAGAGGCCGAACAGGAAGCTGCCAAAAAAGCGCTAGAAAAGTTGGCTCTAAAAAAAAGGTAACGCTATCTTGACATCATTTGACTTGTTAGAAGTCAATTTCGTTGTTTTTCTTTTTGAAGAAAGATTATACTAAAAGAAAGATAGGAGTGAAATATATGGAGTCAAAGGCGTTAGAGGATGGAAAAAAGAAGAACAGATGGAAAAAGATCATTTTAGGTTGTGAAATAGGTCTGGTTCTTCTTTTTCTAGTTGTCATCTTTTTTATGGATTCTTCCTATGCCCTTTCTGATTTTGCGGAAGAAGGATCCCTTGGCGATGGCGTCAAGAATATTTATCTTACTTATATCAACTCAGAAACTAGCTTGACGGAAGACAATCTTGTACCATTACTTTATTATAAATATCAAGACGGAACGGTCTCTAATGAAACCTTTATGGACACCTTTCTAATTTTGCCTACCTCTAGTTATAATAGTGCCTTTTGGAATCGTACTTTTTCAGCTGATGAGTGGCAAGACTATGTAGATCTTGAATACGCTAATTTAAAAACGTTAAATGATGTCGTTTCAACTTATAATAGTCTTCATGGAACGAATCAAAAAGTTAAAATCATCTTAAGTACTTTTTATCAAGAAGATCCAACGTTCGCATCTTCTAGCAATGAGGCTGTGAAACAAATGGTAGATGATCAACTAACGATGATTGCTTATAGCTATTTTGACTATCTTGAACTGGTTGGATTTTACTGGGATAAAGAAAGTGTCACGTCTTCAGCCCAAGAAGATACGATGAAGTATTTTAATCAGTATGTTCAAGGACAAGGGTATAAAACAATCTGGGTTCCTTACATTGATAATTACAATGGAAATTCTGATGGAAGTAACGGTTATGATGGCAAAACGCATCTTTATCGTCAAGGATATAGTTATGGTTTTGACTTGGTCTCATTACAATCGGGTTACTATTTTAAAGGCAACACTGAGGCTTTCGTCAACTTTAATGGTGCGGAAAGATTACCTTATGCGAATACCGAAGCTAGTACGTATCATATGGCTGTAGAAGTCGAGATGGATTCCTCGTATTTTGAAAATAGAGATAATTTTGATCGATATCTTGAATATTTACAAGCTGGGGTTCAAAATGGTTGGAACCAATCGATTAACGTGTATTATGCCACAGCGTTAGCTAAAGCTGGCAATTCTAGTTCTTCTTTCTATTATGATATTTATGATCTTACTTATCAGTATGCGAAGGAGAGTTTAGCCCTTTCTTCCATCAATTTATCTTATTATGATGGGTATTCCACGAATTATGAAAATGTTTCTCAAGGTAAGAGCTATACCTTAGATGCAACGCCGGTGACGGAATCCACGACGAAGGATCATTATAGTAATGTCGCTGGTGACGAACTGACTGACGGAGAGCGAAGCAAAGGCGGTTGGGGTAGTAGCTGGCTGGGATTCAAGGGACAGGATCAGTATGAGGTTGTAGTCGATTTAGGGAAGAATTATTCTAGCTTGTCTTACTTTGATGTTGAAGTCGAAGATGATAGTGGCTCTGGAATTGGTTTACCACCGGAGATTCAGGTCTATGCTTCGACTGATAATGTCACCTTCCAGTGGTTAGGAAATGCTACTTATCTTGAAAATGAACATGTCATGGTTAGACTTGCTGTCTTAGATTTAGACACCCCTGTGTCAGCTCGTTATGTGAAGTTCGTCGTTAGTAAAAATCCTAGTCACACTTTTACTTTTCTTTCAGAAGTCACTGTCGGGCGTACCGCCACGATCTCTTTAGCCAAAACAAGCGGTCAGGTTGCAGTAGCCAATGGACCTATCACGATCGATATTGCTACCGATAACGCTGGCACT
>CAZJUW010000122.1:0-3032 GCA_964549325.1 uncultured Muribaculaceae bacterium | reverse complement strand
AACTATCAAGGAAAATTTATGACCTATACGGTGAATCAAGGAAAAGGACAATTTAGGGAAACAGAAAGAATCATTTCTTCCCCTACCAAGCTAGTCGAAATCGGTTACCGAGTAGAGGAAAAAGTAAATCAAATGTTCTCTTCTCCAAAAGTTCGTAAAGTTGCCATCGGTGTGACGGCAGTGGCTGTAGTCATGGGAATTGGCTTTGGACTTTCACATTTGAAAGGGGCGAATCAGCAGGAGGCAGTCAATACCTCTTACCAGGAACAACAGGCTCTAAAGCAGTTACAAGAAAATCCAGGCGAATTTTTAGAAAGAAGAGAACGGTTTGAAAGTGCCATGGAAAACTATGAGGATGAAGAAAGCAAACGAGAACATGAACTGGTAGAAGCCTTTCACAAAAGTCTTGAAAGTGAACAAACAGTAGAAAGCGAAACAACATCGAAACTAAGATAAAAGGAGTAGTCCTTTTTTTCTTAGAGAAGGAGGCAACGATGAATTCATACATCAAAGGAAAATTTAGAAAAAGCATTTTCGAGACAGAATCTGGTTATGTCATAGGAATCTTCAAAGTAGAAGATACGGATCTTGAAGAGATGAAAGTTTACTTAGGAAGAACGATTACCTTTACAGGTTATTTTCATGAATTAAATGAGCAAGATACTTATTTGTTTTATGGAACACTGGGAATTCATCCTAAGTATGGAGAACAGTTTAGCGTCACCGCTTATGAAAGAGTGATGCCAGAAGAGAAAGATGCCATCGTAGAATTTTTGACGAGTGGGTTATTTAAAGGCATTGGTAAGACGAAAGCAAAAAAGATCGTCGATGTGTTAGGGAAAGCAACCTTCGATACGATTTTGAACAATCCTTCGAACTTATTGTTAATTCCTTCTATTACAGAGAAAAATATTCAACTGTTACACGATAAATTAGAGGAATATGAATCTAGTTATCAGACGATCATCGAACTTGGAAATATGGGGTTTACAACGAAAGATAGCATGGCTTTATACAATCGATATCAGGCGGAAACGAAAGATGTTGTTTGCAACCACATCTATGAAATTCCTTATGACTTCATTAAGTTACCGTTTCCCAAGATTGATGGAATTGCGCTAAAAAATGGATACGCGAAAGAAGATGTGAATCGCATTGCCTGTGGACTTATGTATATCATCAAGGAACTCATGAATAGTACGGGACACTGTTACTTCTTTAAAGAAGAATTGCTTCAATTCTTTCCGCGCGTTCTTGGAATTGCAGCCCAAGAAACGTTGTTTGAAGAAGCGGTAGAAGTACTTATGAACGAGTTTCGTTTAACGAAATATCAATCTCGTTATTACTTAACTGATATGTTTGAAGCGGAAAAGAATATCGTCAAACGGTTTCAAACACTATCTAAGATGAAACCAGAGCTACTACCTAAGGCTGAGCGTTACTTAGAAGACTTGGAGTCCTTCTTTCAGGTTCGCTATAACGATGAACAAAAGTTGGCTATTCTTAAGTCCTTTGAAGATCACTTTTTGGTGATTACCGGTGGTCCAGGATCGGGCAAGACGACGATCTTAAAAGCGGTCTGTGAACTTTATCGGATGTCCCATAATTTAAGTAATACAAAGTTACAGCAAGACGTCGCTTTACTTGCTCTGACTGGTCGGGCAGCCAAACGTCTTTCGGAAGCAACTTTGTTGTCAGCCGAGACGATCCATCGTTTTTTAAAATGGAATAAAGAAACGGATCGTTTTGCGCTAAATGAGTATCATAAAAGTGATGTCAAGATGGTCATCATCGATGAAGCTAGTATGTTAGATACCTATTTATTAGATAGTCTTTTAAAAGCCCTTCGATATGATACAAAGATCATATTAGTAGGGGACTATCAACAACTCCCAAGTGTAGGACCCGGGCAGGTGTTAAGAGATCTCATTGATAGTAATCAGTTAAACGTCGTGAGACTTGAAAGACTCTATCGTCAGAAGGAAGATTCGCATATCCTTTCTTTTGCTTATGACGTGAGAGAGGGTCTTATAAAACAAGAAGAATTAAAAGAATTTCCTGATTTTTCCTTTCTTTCTTGTACGAGTAGATCGTTAAAAGAAAAGTTACTGGAAATTTGTAAACAGTATCAAGGGACAGATCTTAAGAATTTCCAAGTATTAGTTCCGATGTATAAGACGTTAAATGGAATCGATCGATTGAATACGTTACTACAAGAAGTGTTCAATCCCAAAGCTCAAGGAAAACAAGAACTCATGGCAAACGAAGCCATCTATCGTGAAGGAGATAAGGTGATTCAACTGACGAATATGCCGGATGAAAACGTTTTCAATGGTGACATTGGATTCATTACAAAGATTCAAAGTGGCCGACATCGATCGATCATGATCGATTTCGATGGGAATCTCGTTACATATACTCCTTCCAATTTTGCGAATTTCAAACATGGTTTTGCCATTTCTATCCATAAAGCACAAGGAAGTGAAGTAGATACTGTCGTCATGCCAATTCTTTCAGAATATGGCAAAATGCTTTATCGAAAGCTGGTCTATACAGGAATCACGCGAGCCAAAAAAAGACTTTATCTTTTAGGCGAAGAAAAAGCGCTTTTCACAGCCATTGCCAATGAACATTCTGATGATCGTAGAACGACGATTTTAGAGTTCTTAGTAGATGGTATAAAAACTGAGTCTTAGGAGATACTATGACTGGTACGAAAGTACCGTCATATTTTCTATGCTTGTGAGGTGATCATATGAAGGTGAGAACTGGTATGGCTTTGCTAGGCGTAACTGCTTTGGGTGCTGGTGCAGCTTGGTGTGCTTATAAAAAGTACAATCCTCATGCCAAGGAAGACATGAAAAAAGCGATTGATACCATGGCCAAAAAAGAAACCAAAATAGTAGAAGATATGATGTAAAGTCCAAAAGAGAGTCTTGAACTCTCTTTTGACTGTGTGCTATACTGGAAATTGAATAGGAGATGTGAGTTGTGGAAAAAGAAAAACTGACCCTGGGGGGGGGATATATTAG
>CAZJUW010000121.1:0-3061 GCA_964549325.1 uncultured Muribaculaceae bacterium | reverse complement strand
GAGATGTATGAAGCTAACATTAAAACAATGCAATTAGATGAAGCTTTTAATGTTGTTATTCAAACTAAAGATTTAAGTTATATTCAAGAAGCTAGTTTAAGACAATATGTGAAATTAAAAAGAGAAAAAAATATTGAAGTATTATCTCAAGAGTTAATGATTCAATATGAGGGAAAATATGCTGGTAGATTCGATATGGTAGCTAATGTTAATGGAGCTATAAGTCTATGTGATATTAAGACTACAGCTGAATTAGATGAAGAATATTTAAGTTGGCAACTATCATATTACGAGTTGGCCATAGGCAAAACTTTTGACAAATTATATGCTATATGGCTACCTAAAAAAGATATAGGTAGGCTAGTAGAAATTGAAAGAAAATCTAAAGAATTATTATTAAAAAAATTAAATGAGTTTTTGGAGGTATATGAAAATGGAAAATAATTTAAAAGAAGGAGAAAAAGAAATGAAATATAGCAAAGACAATTTAAAAGTTGGGGATAAAGTTTTATTAAAAAATAGAAGAGGAGGTCTTTGGAATCCAGAAATGGATCATTACATGGGAACAGTTGTTACGATCAGCGAATTGGGAGAGTCCACGTTTTTGATTGAAGAAGATGATCGAAGTTATTGCTGTTGGAAATTTGGATATGATGACATCGAAAGAGTAGCAAATGAATTCACGCGAGATGATTTGCAATTTGGGGATATTGTAACGCTTAGAAACGGTGAACGATATATTGTTGCAAGTTATTGCCTTTATGGAGAAGAAGAGTCTTACCCCTTTGACCGCGAAAAAGTAGGTGTGTGGTATAACAACGACTTAACTCATAATGAAAATGATCAAGAAGTGAATATTGTCAAAGTCGAACGTGCTGGAAGAGTGGTTTACGAGAGAGGCGAAGAAATAAAAGAAATGACAGTCGAAGAAGTTAGCAAACTTGTTGGTTGCAAGGTTAAAATCGTTGGCAAAAAGGAGTCCGAAGATGAATAAAGCATTTTTGATTGGTCGTCTTACAAGAGACCCAGAACTAAGATATACGGCAAGTAACGTTCCTGTAGTAACGTTCTCCCTTGCTGTCAATCGTCCATTTCCAAATCAGGCAGGAGAAAGAGAAGCTGATTTCATCAATATCGTTGTTTGGAATAAGCCTGCAGAAAATTGCCATAAATTTATCAAAAAAGGCAGTAAAGTAGCAATTGACGGACGCATTCAAACAAGATCTTATCAAGATAGCGCTGGAAACAAAAAGTATTTGACAGAAGTTATTGCAGAACGCGTCGAGTTCCTAGATCCTAAAAGCGACAACGGAACTAATCCATCCACAAATAGTACACAAGAGCCAAACAATACGCACGGTAGCGTAGATCCATTTCAGGAGATGCACGACCAGATGGAAGAACAACAAAAATTTGAGTATAGCGATGAGGAGATGCCGTTTTAGAGCCAAAAAAGTGGCAAAAAAAAGCGGCAAAAAAGCGGCAAATGATTAGTTTTACAGGTACAGTATCAGAAATAAAACAAAGGCTTTTTGGACTAGACAAAAAAAAAGAATATGACGTTGAGATCAAACTCCACAAAGAAAAAAGAAGTTTAAACGCCAATAGTTACGCGTGGAAACTGATTTCTGAAATAGCCGAGGCTATCAACAGAGACAAAGAGTATGTCTATCAAGTGATGCTGATGAGATATGGCAAAAGTGACTTAATACCTATTTCAAACAAAGTGCCGGTAGAAAGATACTTCAAGTATTACGAAGTTCATTCAAAACACGAAAAGTATACTTGGTATTGTGTTTACGCAGGTTCAAGCACGTACAACACGCAAGAAATGTCAGTGTTTATCAATGGAATTGTTGAGGAGTGCAAGGAATTAGGCTTACCAACGAAGGAAGATTGGGAGATTGAAGAACTAGCAAAGGGATGGGAAAAATGGAGATCATAAGTTATTTAGATAGCAACCAATTCAAATCAAGGTATCAGTTGGTTCGTGAGACAGGATTAGTTGATCGAGCAGTTAGACAAAAAATAAGTGATTTAAAAATGCACGTTCCGGTTTTATACAATTCGCAAACTAGAGGCTATCGTCTTGGCAAAAAGCTAGATGAGCTGTCACTTGAAGAACTTGTTGAAGAAAGACAACTGACACAGCATTGTTTGAATGATATTGAATCTCGGAAAGAAGTATTCAATCAACAAGAAAGAACGTATATCGCATACAAATCTCAAATTGAAAAATTTATGCACCGCCGGTTGCTAGAAAAGATGAATGGATAGGCATGAAGGATCGCGAAAAAGAAATCAAATATCTTATATATTTAAAAAGCGAGTTAATCAGACATACCAAACATGAAATGACACAGTTGAAAGCAGAATTGGAAGACCTTAGCAAAAACAAAACTTTGGAAAGGAAGAAAGGCAAAAAGCAGTGAAAAATGAACTATTGATAAACAGATTGATAAAGCTGTTGAATGCTTAAAAAACTGGAAAATAGCTAAAAGGGGAGGTATTAGATGACACTAAAAGAAGCAAATTATGAAGTAGAGCAATTGGAAGCCGACTTACGGCTTCTCTTGTGTGAGAAAGAAGAAATAGAGAACGAGCTACTGCCAAAGAGCACGGCTTTAGATCTCATCAAAGTAGACGGCGGCAAAAGAGTAGATCGATATGCGCTTCATGAAATAAAAAAAGACAGTCCTCATTTTCAGGCTATCGTGAAGCAGATTGAAAAAAAAGAACGGCGAAAAGACGAACTAATTACTTGGATTGATACTACTTTAAAGCTTCTAAACAAATATGACAAGGTATTAGAGCAAATCGTCCACTACAAAGAGAACTGTACCAGAGTTGACAAAGCCGGAAAGTTAGTTGAATTCACATGGGAAGAAATATCGCAAAAGGTTCATTATTCTAAAACTCAATGCAGAAATATTTATAGGAAATACAGAAGAAAACGTGATCTATGAAAGTGTGACACCCAGTGACACCTTTTTTATGTTAATATTGTATTGTAGGATAGCAGAAAGAGCGGAGGAATCTGTTCTTTTTGTATTGGGAGGAA
>CAZJUW010000120.1:0-3085 GCA_964549325.1 uncultured Muribaculaceae bacterium | reverse complement strand
AAAAGGAGGGATCCTATGACGAAGCAAAAAATGGAAGCCTCTTTAGACTTACTTTTAGAAAATGCCAAAGTATATCTTACAGACCCAAACGACTTAACGCTACTAAAAGAGACTTACCAGTATGCCAAAGAAAAACATGCAGGACAATTCCGAAAGAGTGGAGAAGCTTATATTCAGCATCCACTCTCTGTTGCTTTGATTTTGACGGAAGTTTACGCGGACCTTCCCACTTTGCAGGCTGCTTTGTTACACGATGTGTTAGAGGACTGCGACGTCGTGGAAAGTGAGATCACGGAACGCTTTGGAAAAGAAGTGGAGTCCTTAGTCTATGGTGTGACCAAGTTAGGTCGCATTAACTTTTCAACCGAGAATGAATACTTGGTTGAGTATTATAAGAAGATCATCGTAGGAATGAGTGAAGATGTACGCGTCATCATCATTAAACTTGCCGATCGCCTTCATAATATGCGCACGCTTTGGGCACTGCCGATTGAAAAACAGAAACGGATTGCCAAGGAGACGATCGAGATTTTAGCGCCGATTGCGCATCACCTTGGTATCTACAAGATCAAAAGTGAGCTTGAAGACCTCAGTTTACGCTACTTGAAGCCTGAGGTCTTTTACGATATTGCCGAAAAATTAAACAACACGAAATTAGAACGAGACCATACTGTCGCCCAGATGGAGAAGGAAGTATCCGATCTTCTTACAGAACATCACATTGCTCATGAGATCAAAGGGCGTAGCAAAAGCATCTACAGTATTTATAATAAACTCAACAAAGGGCGAAAATTCAGTGACATCTACGATCTTTTGGCCTTACGCATCTTCGTTCGTACGGAACAAGAGTGCTACCTTGCGATTGGAATTATCCATTCCAAATTTCGCCCCGTTCCGAAACGCTTTAAAGACTACATTGCCATGCCTAAAGTGAACGGTTATCAATCGCTTCATACGACCGTATTTGGCGTTGATGGAGAAACATTTGAAATACAGATTCGTACGTATGAGATGGATGAAGTAGCGGAAAATGGTGTGGCGTCACACTGGGCTTATAAAGAACGAAAAGATGCCAATGCCACAGCTGCCTTGCAGTCTAGTACGGAACAGAAGCTACAGTTCTTCAAAGCGATCATTGAATTATCGAAGGATAAGATGAGTAGTGAAGAATTCGTTAATTCGGTCAAAGATGAGGTGTTAAATAATAACATCTATGTCTTTACCCCGAAAGGGGATATTATCGAATTACCGAAAGGCGCAACCCCAATTGACTTTGCTTATAAGATTCATACGAAAGTAGGTGAGACGTTAGTTGGGGCTATCGTCAACAACAGTATCGTTCCTTTGAGTTATCAATTAAAGAACAATGACATCGTCAAGATCAATACGAATAAAAACAGTAGGCCATCAAAAGAGTGGTTGAATCTTGTGAAGTCGACGCAGGCACGTAACAAGCTTCGGGCTTATTTCTCTAAATCAGAGAAAGAAGATTATATTACAAAGGGAAAAGAACAGTTAGAAAGTGCTTTACGAAAACGAAAGATTCCCTTCCAGGACTTTTTTCAAGAAGCAAATGAAGCTAAGTTACTAGATGTCTTTAAAGTGGATACCTTAGAAGAACTTTATCAGACGATTGGTTCCGGAAAGAATCCAGCGAATGCTGTGATCAATGCGATAGAGAAAGAAGAAGTATTACCAGCTCTAAAACCTAAGGCGATCTTCAAAAATAGCAATGCTGATGTGATCGTCGCCGGGATTGATAAAGTGAAGGTCAGTTTAGCTTCTTGTTGTAATCCTATCCCAGGTGATAAAATCATCGGTTATATTACCAAAGGAAATGGAATTACGATTCACCGAACGATCTGTCATAATCTAGAATATGCGAACGAAAGAACGGTGAGTGTAACGTGGAATGAGTTGGCTGGGAAGAAATATGTGACGACGATTGTCATATATAGTAATGTCTCGACCAATAAAATCGCGGATTTAGTGCAACAGATCAGTAGACTGGATGCTTCTGTCGAACGGATCGTGATGACGAATAAGAAAGAACCATGTAGTTATGAAGTTGATCTACTGATAAAGGATACTTCCCAACTCGACAAAGTGTTCTTAATGTTAGAGAGACTAAGCTATGTTGAATCGGTAGAGAGGTTGATCAAATGAGAGTTGTCGTACAAAAGTGTCAAAATGCAAAGGTATCGGTATCGGGGGAAGTCGTTGGTCAAGTGGACTTTGGTTTACTTCTTCTCGTGGGATTTACAAAAGGAGATACTCCTGCTACCGTCGAGGCAATGGTGAAGAAGATTGTTAACTTACGCATCTTTGAGGATCAGTATGAAGTGATGAATTTATCGGTACAGCAGGTGGGAGGAAGCGTTCTATCCATTTCCCAATTTACGCTGTATGCTGATACGACAAAGGGAAATCGTCCGAGCTATCAAGAGGCTTTAACGAAAGAGGAGGCCGAGCCACTATATGATTATTTGAATGGGCAATTAACCAAAGAAGTTCCCGTTGCGACCGGAGTATTTGGTGAATTCATGGAAGTGACATTTACGAATATTGGTCCTACGACCATTTTGTTAGAGAGGTGATGAAGATGTTCAAAGGAAAATTAAACTATAATCTGATCAATATCTTGGTACTGATGTTAGTATTGTATCTTGGCGTATCTACGATCGGCGTTTGGGGCGGGATCGTTGGCCGAATCTTAAGTATTTTATCTCCATTTGTCATTGCCTTTGCGATTGCCTATGCCCTTTATCCATTCGTTCGTTTTCTAGAGAAAAAAGGAGTCCGGAAAGGGCTAGCCGTAACGGTGGTCGTCGTGATCGTCCTGGCGATTATCGTCGGTACGCTTTGGATCACGCTACCGTTGCTTTACGATCAGTTGATCTCTTTCTCCAAAACGATCATCGAGGTGATTCAGGATTTATCTTCTAAGTTTGATGTGAATTTAGGAGAGTTCCAAACCTCGATTACGGATACCTTTAATCAGTTGATCAAAAGTTTAGGAAGCGTCGTAAGTGATGGTACGATCAGTTTGGTTGGTCAATCGATCAATATTTTGACGACGACGATT
>CAZJUW010000119.1:0-3128 GCA_964549325.1 uncultured Muribaculaceae bacterium | reverse complement strand
AAGAGTAGCAATGTTATTTGCTAATAAAATTATGATTGATAATGGTTGTGGAATCATAACTATTTCTCAAGATGATCAACCAACATTTTATGAAAAGTTGATTAAGTTTTATGAAACAGGTGATAATACTGACTTAAAAGTATGGGTTTATGAAAATTGTATTGATGGAATTGATTTCAATAATAAAGATAACGACAAATAGTAATTTATAGTGGAGGTTATGATAAAAAAGTTCTGTTATACTCTATGTTAAAAATAATAAATATCAACTTTTTAAAATCGCTCTTTATTATAAAAATTCTATTAGTTTATTTAGGTTATCATTTGTTACAGTATTTATGAATCAATTTTGTGTAAAAGGATTAGATATTCCAAACAATGATAGTAATATACCTAATGTGATTTGGGCAGTAAGTATGGTAATCATTGCATCTTATATGGAATTAAAGTATTTTTTAGTAAAAAGGATTAGCAGTATGAAAAATATTTTAATTCATGGTTTAGTTACTATTCACAGCCCAGATAGGTAGAAAAAGAAAAATGGAATTGAATCAATATGTCCTAATTTATATGAAATGATTAATAATACTTTACTAAATTATAAAAATTTGTATGATTCATTTTCTAATTTTTGCAATCATCAAGAAGAAAAAGTAAATCTATATGGACTTTCATTGGGTGGAATATTAGCATTAGACTTTGAAAACATTGGGTGTTCTAAAAAAGAATTTATCACTTTAGTGAATTCAATGTGTAATCTTAATATTGCAACAAATTTAAGCAAAATTAAATGTAAATGTTTCATTTTGTGCGGTGCTAAGGACAGTACAAATATGAAAAGTGCTAAGTTATTAAATGATAGTATCAAAAATAGTAAAATTAAAATAATAAGTAACTCATCACACGAGGTTAATATTGATAATCCAGAAGAACTTTCCATTATAATTTATAATTTTTGGAAAGATATTCAATAGTTCAAATTATAGTTTATGCAATTGATTAATAAAAATTTTAGGTAGCATTTAGGTAGCAAAATTTTAAATTTTTCTAAAATAACTTTAATCTTAAATAATTTAAAATGGGGATAAACACTGAAAAATAAAGGAATTCTTACAAAAAAATGATAAAAAGTTCTAAAAAAAATTAGCCCCTTTTTTTGTTCATTTCGCAAATAATATAAGTGAGCAAAGAAAGGAAGTTATGAGTGAATATTTAAAGTTCCTAGTCTTTTGTCTTTGGGAATTCATCGATTACCGCAAGAGATCATAAAAAAGATGCTTAATTCGAAGCATCTTCTTTTAAATGACTGTCACCGGTGGCATAGTCGATGATAATGCCATCTTGAACGTTATAGACAAAGACATGAAACTGTACACCACTACCTGCATCTTCTAAGGACTGAGCCTCCATTTCAACTCCATTGGCAACTAAGTTATTTCCCTCAAAGATCGGACGTACGCGATAGAGAACATGGTTCCCCGTCTCTTTGACATATGTGGCAACTTTATTTTCCCATTCTAGCATTCCTTCGGTATTCATACTTCGTGTACAAGTGATCAAGTTCTTTGGGTTCGCATTTTCACCCGTCAATTGATAACCAATTAAGTGACAGCGATTGTAAAGGTATTTGCCACTTATGATATCATACTTGACGGTATGCCAGCCAGATGGCTTTATCATGCCAATACTTCCGCGCTCCTCGGTAGGCATCGTCTCTAGCCCAACGCGTGCCATCGCTGTGCCACAACGACCAAGGGAGTCTAGTTCGTGATAACTTTCTCCTGTGAAAGCGAGATCTTCTAAGGAAAAGTTTGGAAGATTGCCATTGAGTATTACGTAGCTTTCGCCACTGTACTCAGGAATTTCACTGATGTCTTGATAGGTTTCTTGTACTGGTTCTTCTACCTTGGCATAACTTTCTTGATAGAGATAACTTCCACCCACTAACAATAAAACTAAGAGAACTCCTACTAAGGAGAATTTTGTATTTCGCCTTTTCATCGTACCACCCTATTTCTAATTTCAGTATAACAAAAAAAGAGGATTTTGACCTCTTTTCCGGATCAATTATGACAGATGTTCTGGATATTCTCCTAATTTTTTTAACTTTTGAAGGCTTTCTTTTGCTGTATCCAAATCTTCTTTATACGTCATTCCTAACCATTTGCCTTGTGAAGTGCAATACTTGACAGTTAGTTTTCCGTTTTGGAGTGCCTCGTCTAAGAATTCAGACAGCAAGGCTTCCGCCGTTATTAAATGATCTAAATTCTTTCGCATATAGTCTTCAAAGTATATTTGCATATCATCCATCACCTCTCGTTGGAACCCAAACATATTCATCGAAACTGGATGATCGGCTTCAATTTGGAACGGTTCACTTCCATCTAACGGTTTGGCGATGACTTTACCATTTTCATAGCCAACGTTCGACTCGATCATCTTTTCGACTTGATCGCCATGATACGACAATACGGCCCGCTTGACAAAGCCAAACTTACTGTCCACTTTATTGAATGGATAGGGGACGACGATCTGGCTATTGCGGTTAGCCTCATCTGTTAAGAAATTCGCTAAAATTCGGTAAGAGTCATATCCATAGAAATCATCGGCATTGATGACAGCAAAAGGCCCATCAACGAGGTTACGTGCTGATAGAACGGCATGAACGGTTCCCCATGGCTTCACTCTTTCCTCTGGAATTGTCACAAACGTTGGGACATCTTCGAGCTTTTGGAAAGCATAAGAAACAGGGATCTTGTTTTCTAAGCGCCTTCCGATCGTTTCCTGGAAGTCTTTTAAGTTCTCTTCTTTGATGATGATGACGACTTTCTGAAAGCCTGCTTTGATGGCATCATAGATCGAATAGTCGATTAGGAAGTTGCCATCTTCATCCACGGATGTCAATTGTTTGAGACCTCCAAAGCGACTCCCCATTCCGGCAGCCATGATAACTAAGGTTAGGTTTTCCATTTTATCACTCCTTTTAATGTAATGGATCACTTGATTTACTATTTAGGGTAAGATCAGCCCTTCTTCCTGCTTGATAGGCATAATAACCAGCAGCCGCGATCATCGCACCGTTATCGGTACAATGAAGGCGGGAAGGAACTGAAAATGAAATGCCTTTG
>CAZJUW010000118.1:0-3136 GCA_964549325.1 uncultured Muribaculaceae bacterium | reverse complement strand
TAAGACGAGGCCTCCTAAGATCGAAACAGCCGTTCCCATATTGGAGGGCATTCTGGTGTCACTCTCCCTTAAGATTTCGAAAGAAAACGTCATGAGAAGAGCTTCGATAAGGGCCGGAAATGGAACACTGGCGCGTTGATGTGAGAAGTTTAAGAGTAAACTATAGGGAATCGCATCGTGATTATGGGTTGTCACAGCAATATAGAAGGCAGGGACAAAGATGGAAATAGCAAAGGCTAAAAGCCTCACGATGCGAATGAACGTAATATCGGTAGGACTTTGATAGTAATCATCCGGCGTATGAAGATAGTCGACGAAGAACGTTGGGATGATCAAGGCGTAAGGAGAGTTGTCGACTAAGATGGCAATTTTTCCCTCGAGTAAGGCCATCACCACTTTGTCTGGTCGCTCCGTTGTCATGACCGTAGGAAAGAGATGTTCGTGCTTATTTTCTAAGAGTTCTTTTAAGTAGCCACTATCGATGATCCCATCGATGTTAATTTTCTTTAATCTTCGCTTCACTTCTTTGGTTAAGTCTTCTTCAGCTACGTTATCTAAATAAAGAATGCCCACTTTCGTTTGTGATACTTTTCCAATCGTCATCGCTTCACAGAAAAAATGCTCACTCTTTAGCCTTTTTCGTAAAAGTCCCAAGTTCGTATTAAAGTTTTCATTGAAGGCATCTTTTGGTCCCTGGATCGTCGTTTCACTCTCAGCGGTATTGACGCCTCGATCGGGAACACTTCTCGTTTCGACAGCTAGAATTTGATCTTTTGAAAAATAAAGAATCGAGTAACTATTCGCTAGTTTTGAATAGATCTCACTTTCCTTAATCTTGACGACATTGTTATTCGGAAGTGTTTGATAAAGCAGTTCAAAGACATCGTTACACTGGTCCTGTTCTTTCCAGTTAATACTTCGTAGGATAAAGTCATTGATCGCTTCTCCATTCGTGATGACTTCGCTGAAGATGAGATAGAACGATACCCCTTGTAAAGATAGTTTTTTAAAATAATAATCCGTATTTTTGCCTAGTATTTGCTTTAGTTTCGCAATTTCGTCTTCCACAAGTTTCACCTCATTATAGTATGAGTTCTAAACCCGCATTTTATGAATAAGATGATGAGAGAAAGGAAAATAGAATGGAAAAAATTATCACAGAAGGAACCAAAGTAATTAGTGATGAGGAACGAAAGGCAGAACTCTTAAAGTTGTATCATGAAAAGTATCAATTTGATTTAGATTTAAGAAAAGGTCCACGACGAAGCAAAGAACAGAAGCGGATCTGTCATTATATCTATGCTTCTAGCATCTTTCAGGTGCGCTTGTTAAACGGAACTAGCATCGAAGAATTGGTCGAAGAAATATTCGATGGTAAGCAGATGATCGAAGATTGTAACAGTGCTTGGCAATACGCCGATTTCTATTTACATGCTTTAGTAGATGCTTACGTACGATTGGCCACCACAGGATATGAAAAAGATGGTATCATATATAAGAGACAAGATGACAGCCAGAATCGCATCATTCGTGTTTATCGCAAAGAGATGGGAAAACCAAATCCTAAGAAGAGGTAAGATGAAAAAAGTAGTTACAATCGAAAAACTAGATCATTTTGGAAGAGGAATTGCACATGTCGACGGAAAGGTCCTGTTCGTAAATGGTGCCTTTCCTTTGGAAACTTGTGAAGTGGAATATGTCAAAGAAAAGAAAAAGTATATCGAAGCCGATACCAGAAACGTCTTGATTGATTCCTTAAATCGAGTTCCTTCGCCGTGCCCATATGATAAATGGTGTGGAGGATGTCAACTCCTTCATCTTTCAGAGGAGGGACAAGCCCATTTAAAGGAAGAAAAAGTAAAAGAACTTCTTTGGAAGTATGCATCGATCGGTGAAGAAAAAATTTTACCGTTAAAAACAGGAAAGGGTATAGCTTATCGCAATAAAATTACGCTTCATGGTCGAGCTGGGAAATTAGGTTTTTATCGTGGAAAGAGTAGGGATATTGTTTCAATCGATACTTGTCTTATGGTACATCCTATTTTGAATCAACTGATTCCAAAACTTACTATGTTTGCCAAAGAAAATAAGAATGTGAAAGAGGTAACTCTCCGACTGGGCAATGAGACGAATGAAGTGATGTTAGTGGTCACTGGTGAAGTTTCTCCTGAAAAATTAGCGTCTGCTTTCCGTTCTAGCGTTACTTCCCTTTATTTGAATGATGAGCTGATCTTTGGAAAGAAAACAATCATCAGCAAGGTACTTGGGATGGATTTCTTTGTTTCTCCTACCTCTTTTTTTCAAGTCAACGTAGAGATGGTCTCGGTTCTTTATCAGACCGTTCTAGATCTTGTAAAAGCAGGATCTTATCATCGCGCCTTAGATCTTTACTGTGGTACGGGCACGATTGGCTTACTTCTTTCGCATTATGTCGAAGAAGTCGTGGGAATTGAAATCATCAAAAGTGCGATCGTAGACGCTAAGGAAAATGCAAAGCAAAATGCCGTTACGAATTGTACTTTTTATGAAGGTAAAGTTGAAGAAATACTTCCAACGATAGCTTTCGAGTTTGATCTCATCGTTGTTGATCCACCACGGACTGGATTAGATCACTCGACGGTCGAGGCTTTAAAGAAGCGAAAGCCTTCAACTATTATCTATATTTCTTGTGATCCTGTCACGCTAGCTAGAGACATTTCCCTATTAGACAACTATGAAGTATCAAAGATACAACCGGTGGATATGTTTCCGGGAACTTATCATGTTGAGTGTGTATGCCTGTTAAATAGGAGGTAAACCTTTATAAATAAAGGAAAAATCAACTGTTCAGTAGTTTTAAAAATTAAAATAAAATTATTAAAAAAAGATAAACTCACAATAAAATAACCACAAATTTTAGATAAGTTGTTTGAGGAGAATATGTTTCCTCATACCAGGGTTAGTGGTATGGGTTGTATCATAAAATTGCTATTTAAAATAAAAAGTGATTGTTATATAGGAGGTAAAATGGAAAAGATATATCATAAATTAGTAAGAGATGGGATTCCAACAATTATTGAAAATGATGGTGAAATACCAATCACTAAAATTTTATCTGATGATGAATATAAAATAGAATTGTATAAGAAATTAAAAG
>CAZJUW010000117.1:0-3180 GCA_964549325.1 uncultured Muribaculaceae bacterium | reverse complement strand
TAGGGTTAATGTACCCAAGTGATTATGCCTATACATATGGCTTAGGAGTAGATACGACGTGTGATCAAGACATATATGGTTGTACAAGTTCTGGTGGCTGGTTATTTAACAGCACTATACAGTGGACCCTGTCGCCGCACGATACCTACCAGTATCGAGTGATTGCTACCTACACTGGTGCCTGGACCAATTCCTTTCTCAGTGCGTTCCGCACGTACGGGGTCCGGCCAGTCGTATATCTGAGATCGGATATCAAAATACAGAGTGGGGATGGAACGCAAGACAATAAATATATACTAGAATAAGTACAAAGAATATCACAGAGTTTGAGTTGATGAATATCATCAGCTGTTTCGTATATGCTTGATTACTTTGTCCCTCTTTGTCAGAAATCTTAGAATGAAAACGGTATAAAGATTGTTTTTAAACACATAGGCTTTGTTAGGAGATGCTTATGTGGACGAAGAAAACGACAGGACTAACCGCAATAGAAGTATTAGAAAATCGTAAAAAATATGGTAGCAATGCCTTGGTAGCGCATAAGAAGGAGAGCTTCCTTCATAAACTATTAGAAAGTTTAGGCGATCCAATCATCAAAATACTGTTGATTGCGTTAGGAATCAAGACGGTTTTCTTGATTCAAGATTTTGATTGGTTTGAAACGATTGGAATCGTCATTGCGATCTTTCTTGCCTCTTTCATCTCTACGTTATCGGAGTATGGCAGTGAAAAGGCTTTCCTTAAACTACAGGAAGAGTCTGCTCGTCTTAGATGTTTGGTGAAACGGGACGGAAATGTGGTGGAGGTACCTATCGAAGAAGTGGTCGTTGGGGACTTAGTGGTTTTAGGAACTGGGGATAAGGTAGCAGCTGATGGAACGTTGGTAGAAGGTTTCTTAAGTGTCGATGAATCTAGTCTTAATGGAGAGACGAAGGAAGCTTATAAGAGTGCCGGGAGTAAGGAAGATCAACTGTACCGTGGTAGTGTTGTCTACTCAGGTACGGGACTTTTACAGGTGACGAAAGTAGGAAGCGAAACGTTCTATGGACGTATCTATCAGGATCTTCAGGAAAAGCAACCAGAGAGTCCCCTAAAACTTCGTCTGCGAAAGCTTGCTAAGATCATCAGTCGTATTGGTTATGTGGGAGCGGTTCTCGTTTCGTTATCCTACCTTTTTCGCGTTATCGTCATCGATAACCAGTTTGATTCCCTCAAAATTCAGGCTATGTTTTCTGATTTTCCAGTGATCTCAGGTCACATACTATATGCTCTTACTTTGAGTGTTACGATCATCGTCGTAGCTGTTCCAGAGGGACTTCCGATGATGATTACGTTAGTACTTTCTTCCAACATGAAGCGGATGCTTAAGGATCAGGTTTTGGTGCGAAAACTGGTAGGGATTGAAACGGCAGGTAGTGTCAATATTCTATTTACAGATAAGACAGGAACGCTTACCAAAGGGAAGTTAGAGGTGACTTCTTTGCTTTCAGGGGATGGAACTTTCTATCCGAAGGGTACTACTCTTCCTTCCAACTATCGTAAGATGGTTGACTTATCGATCCTTGGAAATAATAGTAGTAGTTACGATGAATTATCGGGGAATGTCGTTGGTGGAAATAGTACAGATCGGGCTTTACTTTCATACGTTTCTAAGAAAGAGAAGGATGATTTTGAAGTTTTAAGGACCGTTCCTTTTGATAGCAAGAATAAGTATTCGATAGGAGTTGTCAAACATGATGGAAAGAAGCTTTGCTTGCTGAAAGGAGCACCAGAGAAGTTACTTCCTCATTGTACGAGTTATGTGGATGCGTTGGGACATCGTAGACTTCTCTTATCACTTGAAAAGTTGGAATGTGCATTCAAGAGGGCAACTGAGAAGGGAATCCGAGTGTTGCTTCTTGCTTACAGTGAGCATACGACGGATCTTACGAATTTCCGTGACCTTACGTTCGTTGGACTTGTCTTTATTCGTGACGAAATCCGCAGTGATGCGATCGAAGGAGTTTCCTTGGTTAGAAAAGCACACATTCAAACGGTGATGATTACGGGAGATAATCAAGAGACCGCTACTGTGATTGCGAAAGAAGTCGGGCTTGTTACGAATCCACAGGACGTAGTGATTACTTCTAGTGAAATGGCTGATATGAGTGACGAGGAGTTAAAGAAGATGTTACCAGATCTACGTGTTGTTTCGCGGGCTTTACCACAGGACAAGAGTCGTCTGGTAAGAGTAAGTCAAGAGATGGGTCTCGTCGTTGGTATGACGGGCGATGGGGTGAATGATGCTCCTGCGTTAAAGAAAGCAGATGTGGCTTTTGCGATGGGAAGTGGTACAGAAGTTGCCAAAGAGGCGAGTGAGATCGTGATTTTAGACGACAATTTTCTGTCGATCTCCCGAGCAATACTGTTTGGTCGAACCATTTTTAAGAGTATTCGTAAATTCATTATCTTCCAGCTGACAGTGAACTTATGTGCAATTACGCTTTCGATTGTAGGACCGTTCATTGGTGTGGATACTCCTGTGACGGTGATTCAGATGTTGTGGGTCAATATGGTCATGGATACCCTTGCAGGAATTGCCTTTGCCTATGAGCCACCACTTGCTGAATACATGGAAGAGTATCCAAAGAAGAGAGAGGAGTCGATCATCAATCGTTATATGTTGGGGGAGATTCTTTTCACTGGGATCTATTCCGCGGTTCTTTGTATCTTATTTTTAAAACTTCCCTTCTTCCATGAACTATTCCGGATTGACCCAAGCGATAAATATTTTTTAACGGCGTTCTTTGGCCTTTTCATCTTCATCGGTATCTTTAATAGTTTCAATGCTAGAACGCATCGTTTGAATTTACTCTCACACCTTTTCCAAAACCCTGTCTTTGTGTTTACGATCTTATTCGTGATCATCGTCCAGTTGCTTCTCATCTATTATGGTGGAAATCTTTTCCGGACGGCAGGGCTTACCTATCAAGAATTATTTTCCATGTTATTATTAGCAGCGACGGTAATTCCCATCGATTGGTTTCGTAAGATCTACCTGCGACTATATGGAAACAAAGGTGGCGTTTAAAAAAAGCATCCGGTCGGGTGCTTTGTTAGTGTTTTGTAGAGGAAGCTTTTTGTAAAATGATAATTTGCAAAAAGATAACACCTTTGTTATAATCAGGAACAGGTTAGGTG
>CAZJUW010000116.1:0-3185 GCA_964549325.1 uncultured Muribaculaceae bacterium | reverse complement strand
ACCGTAATTGTCAAGATGATCGCCCCGATAATATTGATAACGAAGGCATGCTCTAAGTAAAAGTACTTAAGATACCGAAGTTCCTTCTTGATGCGACGTTTATATTTGTCTTTGTCCACTTCATAGTTTACTTCGAACTCTTCGTTATCCGCCTCTTCCACTTTGAGGAACGATTCTGTCTCGAAGCCAAACTTGGACAGATCCAATCCCAACGCCCGAATAGCTAAGAGCAACAGGATCGCGTATTGTGGTATTTTGAAGATCGTTAACAGATCTCGTATCGCCAGTCCGGTCGCGGTCGTAAACTCATCTAGATAATGAAAATAATGACTGATGATAAGTGACAGGATAAAAAGGACGAGATACTCAGCAATATAAAGGTAATAGATCTTATGTGGTTTCTTTTTATAGCGAAGTAAGGCAATCACGACCGCAAACGCTAAGATGATGAGCACTAAGACGATGTAAAACAGTGGACTTGCGTAGCGGGAAATCGACTCCGTCAGTGAATCGTAACTACCTAACTCCATGTAATTTTGAACGAAGTTGGAAATTTCCGTCGTTTTATAAAAAAGATAGAGACAAAGGGCAACTAAGATCCAGTGAATGATCTTGAAATACTTGATCAAAAAAGCATATGGTTTCTTTAGGATCATATTACCCCTCCTATTTTCTATGATTAGTATATCGTACTTTGACATTTTTTAAAAGAAGAGTTTTGCATTTCCTAAAAAAATTCAAAGAAAAAGTTTCTTTATGATTTCATGTTTCCATGATCTTTCCTAAGCACTATCGTTTTTCTAAAAGCAAGAAACACGAAAAGCACCAGAAAAGCCTATCTGGCAATTAGATCCAAAATTGACAAATGGTAGCCAAATTTTCCTTTCTATGATATGATAGGACACAACAAGAAAGGGGATGGCCACCATGATTAAGACAAAAAAGCAAGGTTTGATGATCGTCATCTCTGGTCCATCTGGTTGTGGCAAAGGGACAATCATCGATGGATTGAAAGAAAAGAATGACAATCTTTGGGAGTCTGTATCTCTGACCAGTAGACCAATGCGATCCAATGACATCAAAGATGTTACCTACTACTTCGTCAGTCGAGAAGAATTTGAAAAGAAAGTAGAAGATGGAGAACTATTAGAGTACACGATCTACTCTGGCAATTACTATGGCACTCCCAAAACACCAATTCTAGAACATTTAGAAAAAGGAAATGACGTCATCTTAGAAATCGAAATCGAAGGTGCCCTTAAGATGAAAGAGATCTATCCTTCGACGATTTTCATCTTCATCCTTCCACCGACGATGAAGGAATTGAAACGCAGATTAGATGATCGAAATACGGATAGTGAAGAAAAACGGTTAGAACGGTTCCAACGTGCTTATGAAGAGATCAATGAACTTCCGAAGTACAACTATGTCGTCGTCAATGACAATATCGAGGAAGCGATTGCAAAAGTCAATGCTATCCTCATCTCTGAACGATGCAGAGTGGATCGTATCGAAGAAGTAGAACTAGATACCAAAGAAGAAGCTCTCCACGAGGAACTTCTGCCAAACAAAGATATGCCTGATCAAGAAATTTTAAAAGAATTGAAAGAGGAATTGGGAGCATAACAAATTGATAAGTCACAAAAAAGAAGCATGCCGTTGGATGCTCCTTTTTCATTACATGATCATTTACAATTCCTCTTCACGTTCTAAGTAATCTTTCCCCTTATGAGGTTCTTCTCTTAATAGATCATTATAATTCTGTTGCCGCAAGGCTTCGTAAATCACGATCGCACAACAGTTAGAAAGGTTCAAAGCTCGTACTTTGTCCGTCATCGGAATTCGCATACAGTGTTCTAAGTCTTTCTGTAATAGTTTCTTGGGGATTCCTGTAGACTCTTTCCCAAAGATGAAATAAAGGTCCTTCCCTTCAAGATTACGATAATCGAAACTAGTATGTGGTTTGTGTCCATAACGCGTAAAGTAATAATAAATCCCTGGGTTCTTTGTTTGAAAAGTTTCAAAGTTTGGATATACTTCGTACTCTAATTGATCAATATAGTTTACTCCACTTCTTCGCAAATGGGCTTCATCGAGAGAAAAGCCTAATGGTTCAATGAGATGTAATTTGGTATTTGTCGCTACACAAGTTCGCATAATGTTTCCGGTATTCTGGGGAATTTCTGGTTCAAATAAGACGATGTGATTCATTCTTCCTCGCCCACTTCGTTGAGATCCAGAAATTGTTGAAATTCTCCAATACGAAGTGTTCCCCCTACTCCTTGAAGAATATTTTGTACCGTGCCATTTTCGACATAGATAATCGCAGGAACGGTTTCTAATTTTTCGGAAGATGGATGGTTTTCCTGAAACTCGCGGTAAAATTCCTCCATATTGGTAACGTCAGATAGATTGACGTAAGTCATCTTCTCTTCTAACTTCTCTTTCTGAATCACTTTCTTCAACTCCACTTCAAACGTACGGCATACTTCATTGGAAGCCGTACAAAGATAGAGTAGCCTCTCCTCGTTTTCTAATAAATAATGGTCAAGTTCCGCATCGGTAATTTCTGGAATGGTTCCACGAATGACAGGAATAGTCCTTTGGTATTCTTGATACGCATAATACCACTGGCATAAATACCATACGAGCAGAACAGAAGCGATGATGATCACCGCTAAAATAAGGTAATTCTTGACAGGCTTCTTTGGAAATTTTTCCTTTCGTTCACTCCACTTTTTCATCGGCATATGCTCATCTCCATCTATAGTAATATTATATCATGGCCAGCTTGTTTTTTTGTGCCATTTGACAATTCTTAACAATCTTTCGCACCTCATTGACACTTTCTAGTGTGAAGATCCATTGAAAGTAATAGATTCCATGTGCTTGATAGTTGCGGATAGTGAAAAAGAACTTGGTTGATAATATTACAACATCACTTCTTAGCACTGTAGCCAAAGATATGAAAGATGTATTAGAGTGGTATGATAAAATATCTAACAAAACCATTGAAGATATCATAGAATTTCACGTTAAAAATGAAAAAGTGCAGATGTCTTGCACAAATTCCTTTTGCGTTCCGGTAAAATTTAGGAACAAACAGAAAAGATGAATTTGTTTGATCCACCGATTCATCTCGAGAGTGTAGACAAACCCCTAGATTTTTCTAGAGGTTTTCATAA
>CAZJUW010000115.1:0-3196 GCA_964549325.1 uncultured Muribaculaceae bacterium | reverse complement strand
AGTATTTAACTGGGTTTCAATAAATTAGAACTTTTAAAAGTGTCAAACCTAGGAGATAAAAGATTATTTCGCAAGAGATAATTTTTTATTTTGGAGAAAAGCCGAAATCATTTTTGAGGAAAAATGCTCTCTTTTCTAGCATAATATTGTGAAAATAAGGGAAATTGTTTGAATTCTAATCAAAAATATGTATAATGATACTTGGGAGGGTTAAAATGAAAAAGAACAATCATTTCAAAATTGTCTTGATCACGATCCTACTATTATTTTTATTGAGCTGGATCTTACCAGTTGCAATTTATAGTGGTGGGTACGCTGAACAAGGCAGAGTTCAGATGGGTCTATTCGATCTACTCATGTATCCGGTTGCATCAGTTTCATACTTTGGTTACATCGCCGTATTTGTGCTGATTGTCGGAGGACTCTATGGTGTCTTGAATAAGACGAAGGCATATCGTACTGTATTAGACAAATTAGTTGCGAAAATGCGTGGAAAAGAGTGGCTATGCTTATCAGCAATTATGATATTGTTAGCAGTTATCACTTCATTCACGGGTCTTACGACAGGATTGATCGTTGTGTTCCCATTCGTCATCGCACTCGTGTTGATGCTTGGGTACAACAAGATCGTTGCGGCACTGGTAACCATTGGATCAGTAGCTGTTGGAACGATCGGAACGACATTCTCGTATGGAGCAGCAGAGAACATGAATCAACTTTTAGCGATTTCCATTCCAGGAGATACGATGTATCTGATTACGAGAATTGTACTTCTAGTCGTAGGACTAGCATTACTGATCTTCAATACACTTCGTTATGGAAAGAAAGTATTGGATCCTAACAACGTAGAGGAATCTTTCTTCGTTCCAGAAGAGGTAACGAACACGAAAGTAATCGTTGAAGAAGAAAAAGTAGAAGAGAAAAAGACAGTCAAAGCAAAGGATCGTAAAAAAGCTTCGAAAAAGAAAGATCCAAAGAAGAACAAGAAAGGCAACAAGCAAGGATCGAAGAAAGCAAAGAGTCATAAGCTTCATATTTGGCCATTCATCTTAGTATTTGACTTAATGTTGGTCGTTATGATTTTAGGTTTCCTATCATGGGTTGATGTTTTCAACACGACATTATTTACAGAAGTGAATTCCAACGTATTAGGTTTCCAAGTATTTGGCTTTGAACTATTTGGGAAGATTTTAGGATCAATCAATCCGTTAGGAAGTTGGACAATCTCAGAACTGATTTCCATTGTCTTCATTGCCACTGTCATCCTTGCATGTATCTACAGAGTGAAATTTAGTGAGTTCTGCAGTGCCTTTGTCGAAGGTGCGAAGAAGGCAGCGAAACCAGCATTTATGGTCGTCTTGATCTACACATGCTTATTCATCGTTACCTATCATCCATTCCAATTAGTCATCTATAAGTTCATCTTAAACTTGACGGATGGATTCAATATCGTAACGACATCAGTTGTCGCAATGCTGGCGAGTGTATTCAATGTCGATATCACCTATACAGCTCAGAGTGTTCTTCCATATCTAACGAGTTTAGTCACAGATACGACACTTTATCCATTGATTGGAATTATCTTCCAGACGTTATTTGGCGTAATTTCATTAGTGGCACCTACAAGTTTAATCTTGATGGGAACGCTATCTGTCTTAGATATTCGTTATAAAGATTGGTTCAAACGTATTTGGCAGTTCTTATTAGAAATCGTCATTGTACTATTCATTGTCTTTACCATTTTAATGGTATTGATCTAGAACGCAAAAGGCTCTTCATTATGAGGAGCTTTTTTTGTGATCTTTGTCACTTTTTTGGGAGCATAATTTCTTGCCACTCTTTCCAAAATATTCATAGAATATTTTTAGGAGGGATCATTATGTTTTCGAAGTTTAGTGAAGAAGCACAGAAGGTTCTGGTTTTAGCAAAAAAAGAGATGACAGAGTTAAAACATCCTTATGTCGGTAGTGAACATCTACTTCTAGCGATTCTTTCTTTACCAAAGTTAGAAGTGACGAAAAAATTAGCGACCTATCACCTTACTTATGAAATCTTTCGCCAAGAGTTAATTAACGTGGTTGGGGTTGGTAGTGAAAGTAGTAAGTGGTTTTTATATACCCCTCTTTTAAAACGGGTCATGGAAAATGCCATGCTAGATAGTAAAGAAAAGGGAGAGGATGAAGTAACGGTTGAGCATCTTCTTTTCGCACTCTTAGAAGAAGGTGAGGGCGTAGCTATTCGTATTTTACTAGGGCTCAATATTGACTTAGATTCCATCTATAATGAGTTCACGACACGTCTCGTTCCCAAAAAAGGGAAAGGGAAGAAGAAATTACTCATTGAAGAGTTCACTGTCGACTTTAATAAAAAAGCACGTGAAAATGAAATTGATCCCGTAATTGGTCGCGAAAAAGAATTAGATCGTTTGATTGAGATATTACTTCGCAGAACGAAAAACAATCCAGTCTTGATTGGAGAGGCTGGGGTCGGAAAGACCGCTATTGTGGAAGAACTTGCACGTCGTATTGAAGAGGGTACGGTTCCTTATCAGTTAAAAGGGAAACGAATCTTATCTATGTCGATGGCAGGACTCGTTGCGGGTACAAAATATCGTGGAGAATTCGAAGAACGTGTTGGCAAGGTCCTGAAAGAACTTGAAAACAATCAGGACATCATTCTCTTTATCGATGAGATTCACACTCTAGTTGGAGCCGGAGGCGCCGAAGGAGCAATCGATGCATCCAATATTTTAAAACCAGCCCTGGCACGTGGAAAAATTCGTATGATTGGCGCTACGACGACGGAGGAGTATAAGAAGTTTATTTCCGAAGATCGAGCTTTAGATCGCCGTTTTCAAACAATTGCCGTTGAAGAACCAAATTTAGCAAAAGTGAAGGAGATTCTGTGGAAACTTCGACCAATTTATGAAGGATATCATGGTGTTAAGGCATCAGATGAAGTTCTTTCCTATATCATAGAATTATCTAACCGATACTTATATGAGCGGAAGCAACCCGATAAAGCGATCGATGTGTTAGATGAAGTATGTGCCAAGATGTCTTTATATAAAGATAAGAAAGAAAGTATGTTGGAGGATGTGACTCGCTCCATCAAAGAAGTGATGGATGAGAAGAATCAGTCGATTATGAAGCAAGATTTCGAACATGCTTCCATCTTAAAACGTAAGGAACAGGAA
>CAZJUW010000114.1:0-3217 GCA_964549325.1 uncultured Muribaculaceae bacterium | reverse complement strand
TCGCAGTATGTACACCATAGATCTCATTGATTACTTTTAACAGGTTTCCAGAACCATCAGTATTTAATAAGGTCTTACCATTATTTGTAAGGACAAACTTAATCTCCGGGTAACTTAATGCCATTTTATCGATATAATCGACGATGTTTGCCAGTTCTGTATAAAGATTCTTTAGATATTTTAAGCGCACCGGCGTATTGTAAAACAAGTTCTCAACCGCAATCGTCGTTCCCTTGCGAAGGGCGCCTCTTTCTTTCGATACAACCTTTCCACCATCGAGATGAAGTTCCGTTCCCGTCGTCTCATTCGACGTTTTGAGCGTCACCTCGGATACGGAAGCAATCGAAGGAAGGGCTTCGCCACGAAATCCTAGGGAACGAATGTGAAAGAGATCTTCTTCGTTTTTTAACTTGCTGGTCGCATGTCGTTCAAAGGCCAAGACAGCATCACTTTCATCCATCCCGATCCCATTGTCCGTGACGACGATCTTCTTGACGCCAGAATCGACGAGATCAATCGTAATCTCGGTACTTTTCGCATCGATACTATTTTCGACTAACTCTTTGACGACGTTCATCGTCTTTTCGACGACTTCCCCTGCTGCAATCTTATTGGCAAGTAACCCGTCCATCACTTGAATTTTGGCCATACTACTTTCCTCCCGAGGTTGCGAGATGATAACTTGAATTCGTGCTATCTGCAAGACAACCTTGGATCCCAGTGGCTTTGAAGTCTTCAACACTACTGAGTGTTCCACCCGATTCCTGATAAGAGGCCCCACGTAAACACACTTTATAAGATAGATTTAAATTTGCTTGGATATCAGGAAACCGAAAGACAGCGACATAACTAGAATGATTCAAATTGCTGATTGCCTCCCCTTTATTTTGGGTCAATTCGTCATGATACACCACGCCCTCTTTTAGGTTTGGATCCTTTAGTTCGTCAATATTTTCATTTTGAATTAAAAGATCAAGCGATATGATAGTCACCGTTGGAGCATCGTCCGTTCCTGCAGATGCCAGATCCTCAGGATACTCGATCAGATAATCACGAGCTGCATCCATCATACTCTTTTCTAGATCCGCATAAGTTGATTTTTTCGCTTGCTCTAGATACTTCGTTACAGAAACGACCGCAATGGTCGATAAAATTCCTAAAATGGTAATCGTCGCTAGTAACTCGACGATCGTAAAACCACGTCTATTTTTCATGTTCTCCTCCGATCTCTATCAAATAGTCTTTCAAACGTTCGGCAACCTCTTTCGAAACAACTTGACTCAACTCCTCGATAGAAGCTTCTCGCATCTTCTTTAATGATCCAAATTGGCGAAGCAGATCCTTTCTTCGTTGTTCGCCGATTCCTGGAACGACATCTAAAAGACTGGCAAGCGTCCCTTTACTCTTGATATTGCGGTGATAACTGATCGCATAACGGTGCACTTCCTCTTGAATGCGGGATAAGAACAAGAAGAGGTTACTATCCGTCTTCACCTCTAGTACGTTTCCAAACTGATCGATGAGTTCATTCGTCCTATGCTTGCTATCTTTCTTAAGACCGATGATTGGAATGCCTAGGTTCAATCCAGCGATCACTTCTTTGGCAACGTTCACTTGAAGCATGCCACCATCCATGACGATGAGATCTGGCTTTTCTAAATTTTCCATCAACACTTTATAGTACCTTCGGTAAAGAACCTCCCGCATCGCACCTAGATCATCCTTGACATCAGATTGAATTTTATACTTTCGGTATTCGTTCTTTAATGGTAGAAAATCTTCATAGACGACCATACCGCCAACGTAGAAAGTACCGAACAGGTGTGAGTTGTCGAATGCTTCCATCCGCGACACTTTCTCTAAATGTAATAGTTTGCGGAGTTCCTCAATCGCATCCAACCTACTTTTTTCATCTTGATTGAGCGTTTCTTCTTGGTTCGTTAACGCAATCTTACAGTTCTCCGTCGCCATTTCTAAAAGTTTTCGTAACTGACCTCGCTCAGGAGCCGTGACCTTTACGCCAAAGTACTCACTTAATAGTCCTGGATCCATGCCTTGCGGGACTAGGATCTCTTTTGGTAAGACGGAGTTTTTCTCATAGAACTTGACCATATATTCCGTCAGTTCTTCAAAAGGCTCACCCATCGTATGAAAGATATCCCCATGACGACCAAACAACAGCCCATCACGAATGAAGAATACTTGCACTGAAAAGTAGTTTTTGTCTTGATAATAAGCAAACAGATCAAAGTTGTAATTCTTGTTAAGATCGATCTTCTGCTTTTCTAAAGTGATGTTGATATCATCTAACATCTCTTTGAGTTCCTTGGCTTTCTCGTAGTTAAGAGCATCGCTTGCCTTTGCCATTTCCTGCTCTAACTTTTCTTTCACAAGACGGCTATCGCCCTTTAAGAACGTGATGATCTCTTCTAGCATCGGCCGAATTTCTTCCTCGCTTGCCTTCTTTTCGCAGTAACCTAGACACTCGTGAATGTGGTAATATAAGCACACTTTGTTAGGCATCGTTTCACATTTTCTGAGCGGATAAATACGATTTAACATGCGTACGGTCTTCTTGGCAGCCGTCGCATTGGGGTAAGGGCCAAAGAGTCTACTTTTATGTTTTCTGCGGTTGACGTTACGAACAATTCGTAACCGTGGATAAGTTTCATTGGTAAGCTCGATATAAGGATAGCTTTTATCATCTTTTAGAAGAATATTATATTTTGGATCATACTTCTTGATGAGCGTAATTTCTAAGATTAAACTTTCTAATTCACTACTCGTCACGATGTATTCAAAGTCGGCGATATCGGCGACTAACATCGCTGTCTTGCCCGTCACTCTTCCAGTAAAGTAACTTTTGAGTCGATTTTTTAAATCTTTCGCTTTCCCCACATAGATGATGACGCCATCTTTGTTCTTCATCTGATAACTTCCTGGTTTATGTGGTACTAAAGCAAGCTTATCCTTAAACATAAAAACCACCATCCTTATTATACAATAAAGATCGTGGACTTAAAAGGAATTTATCGGTTTTGATTTTCGATGATTCTCTCGTAACTTCTTATCTTTCTTGCTTAGAGCGATGAACTTCCATCGTACATAGATGTACATTTTTTGATGACATCCTCAAACAAAAAGTACTGATTGCTATTCGGTTTTTTGATCTCTGAAGTATTCGCAAGATCGATCGACTGGAACCGTTCATGACGAC
>CAZJUW010000113.1:0-3331 GCA_964549325.1 uncultured Muribaculaceae bacterium | reverse complement strand
GACGATTATCGTCTTGATCGTCTCTATCTACTTCTTAGCCTATATGGAACCCATTCGAAAAGCCGTTTCGTCCTTTTTCCGTAATTTTAAAGGACGTGCTCATCGCTATGTGAAAGCTTTGGATGATGAGTTAGGTCACTATTTAAATGGGCTGGCCTTATTCATGGTAATTCAATTTTTCGAATACAGTTTGCTCTTCTTCCTGGCAGGGCACCCAAACTGGTTACTGTTGGGACTACTTGCCTGCGTAACGACGGTGATACCATATTTCGGAGGCTTGATTACCAATGTCATTGCCATCATTACGGCAACGGTGATCTCACCATCATTAGTGATCAAGACCCTCATCATCTGTCTGATTTTCCCCCAAGTAGATGGTTACCTTATTTCCCCAAAGATCTATGGTAAGACCAACAATGTCAATCCGCTTTGTACGATTATTGCGGTCTCAATTGGTGGTTCGATCGGTGGTCTCGTTGGAATCGTCGTTGCACTTCCGGTATTCATACTGTTAAGTTGTACGTATCGTTTCTTTCAGCATGATATTAAAGAGAAGGTGGAAGAGGTCAAAAAGACCAACAAACGAGGTCGAAAGAAAAAAGAAGTAGGAGAGCTCAAGTGAGCTCTTTTTTGGTGATTTCATCCAAAAATCGGTTCTTTGTCAAACGAGAAGGTAAAGTTGCCATTTCGAGCGCTTTAGTTGACTTTTCTAGCCATTTGTTTTAAAATAAGCCCCAACATGAAAGGAAAGCTTTTCGAAAGGGAGTTGGTAGTATGGACGAAACATTAATCACAGCCAAAAACATGCTTAGGGAAGGAAGAAAAGAGGAAGCACGCACTCTTTTAGAAGAAATGGTAAAGAAGAATCCACTTGATTTTTCGGCGGTGATGACGCTTGCTCGTTTTTATCATAAAGAAAAAATTTGTCTTGATGAAGCAGAGAAGCTTTTAAAACATCTTTTATTAGCGGCCGATCATAAAAAATATCATTTATCTACTAGTCGTAAAGTGGATGTTTTGATTTATCTTGCTAAAATTCAAATCACCAAGGAAAAACAAAAAAACCAAGCGATCGATTATACCGAGGTGAAGTCTTATCTAGAACTTTCTTTGCAGTTACATGAAGACACAAGAGCTCTTTACTTACTTACAAGGATTGCTAGGGCAGAAGGAAACATTTCCCTGCAAGAAGAATATTTAAAGCGAATTTTGCGAATTTATGAGGCTCATTCGACTATCAGAAGAGATCCATTTGTTTACTATGAAAATGGATTACTGAAGAAAGAACAAGGAAAGCTAGATCAAGCCATTGAAAGTTTTGAAACCGTACTTTCGATGAAAGATGATCATTTTTCGGAATTTGAATTGGCTAAATTATATATCAAGCGAGGTAGATTAGAGCAATCCAGAGAACTTCTTCTTGATTTAGTAAAGAAAAGACCAAACGATTTTTATGTTTTATATGAAATTGGCAGCCTAGAAAGAACGCTTGGACAGACCGCAAATGCCTTCTATTATTTAGATAAGGCTCGTAATCTGTGTCCTGAAGATGCAGCGCTTCACTTAGAATATGCCAAATTATATCGAAAGATGAGTGATCTTAAAACGGCTAGAGAGGAAGCTGTCAAAGCTCATGCTTTATTTCAAAAAGACAGCAAGTATTTCATCGGTCGTGATTTAGCAAAGTTAGAGATCGGTAGGATTGATGCTTGCGAGGGGAATTTAGAGGCCGTTGCAAAGAATTTTGACCTTCTTCGGAATAGTACGATTGCCGATGGAGTGATGATAGAAGAAGGCAGAATGGCCCTACATTTAGGATATCTCGAAATTGCCGAAAAGCAGCTTTCCTATGTGGCTGATCAATTTGATGATCCAAATGCTCGATATCTTTGGGGAGTGACCCAAAAAGATATGGGCAACTTAGATCGTGCAGATCGAGAATTTTGCTCTTTGCTTGCTACAGTAGTTGGGACACAAGCATTGAAAGAACGAATCTATATACAAATAAAAAGAGAAGATTATGAGAATGCCTATCAAATGTTACAAGAGTTGGAAAAAATACGAGGTATAGATCATCAACTTGAAACAGTTGAACTAAAGTTCTTCCTTAAGAATCAATTAAATATCTTGTCTGATGAAGAGAAGGAAAGTTCATCATACTTTGCAAGGCAGTTGCACAATTATCAAAAAGAGGTAGCCATCACTCATATTCAGATGGCCTCTTCCAAGGGAACTGCTTGGGAGCCTGAAATGTTACGAACAGAATATCTTGATCCTTTTCTATCAGAAATCAAGGCACATGTGAAAACGTTATCTCCGGATAGTTTTACTTATATTGATAAGTATATTATGAAGTGTGATCAACCTGTTGCGACGATCTATGGACGGCTTACTGATCGTGTCACTGCGATCACCATTTCGAAAAGAAATGATATCATTCGATTATATCCATCCTTCCCGGAAACGATTGGACACTTTGATCAAGACCAAAATCGGCAACTGGTAAAGACAAGAGGGGAAGTTGAAAGTAGATATGATAAAAAACTACCGGAACTTTAGTAAGTAATTTTGTACATCTTATAAAGACGAAATTAACCGAAAAATTCTTTTGGGAGAGTAAACTCTCCCTTTTTGGTTTCATAAAAATTCATAATTTGGTTGCTCTCTTTTTTCTTTTCATGATAGAATAAATTTGTAAAAAAAATAAAGGAGATGTAGTTGTGGAAAAAGAAAAACTGACCCTGGGGGGGGGATATATTAGAAGGTAAGAAGAAAAAGAGGAAAACGTTAACCGTGGTTTTATCTGTTACGTTGGGCCTCGTTCTCTTACTAGGGTTGTCTTATGCCTGGTTAACTTTAACGTTATATGGAGACAAAGTCAATGTGCTAAAGAGTGGCACACTCTCTTTACTATTGAATGAAACAAGTGAAAATGGGATCTATCTAGAGAATTCAGTTCCCGTCTTAGATGAAGTGGGGCAAGAGTATGAACCATTTACTTTTACGCTAACGAATGATGGAACCCTTGGAACTTATTACGAAATCTATTTAGATGATGTAGACCTAGAAGAAGGGGAAGACCGGATTGACGACGCCTATTTAAGATATGAACTCTGTATCGATGGAGAATGTAGTGTCGGCTTCTTTACTAATCTGGGAATCAATCCGGATAGAATATTAGATTCAGGCTATATCGAAGCAACCGAACCATACCAAACGATCAAATATACTTTAAAAGTCTGGCTTTCGAGTACCGCAGGAACGGAAGCAATGGGA
Organism: uncultured Muribaculaceae bacterium; assembly: GCA_964549325.1. Lineage (GTDB taxonomy): Bacteria > Bacillota_I > Bacilli_A > RF39 > UBA660 > CARZYU01. Next base: position 55 of record CAZJUW010000113.1, on the reverse strand, counting down.
AAAGTGATGCGGACGAGATTACGAGTCAATGCAAGTCAGTTGGCTCCGCAAGTGG
>CAZJUW010000112.1:0-3345 GCA_964549325.1 uncultured Muribaculaceae bacterium | reverse complement strand
ACTTCATTTTCAAATGTACGGGTTTAACTAGAAAGCAAATTGAAGAAAGTTGATTATAAAAATAACAGAGCCATAGGGCTGCTGTTATTTTCTTTCTATCGCAATATTTTCAATCATTCCATCATTGATGGAAATAAGGGAAAAGTTATCAAGAGTTAACGGCATTATCAGAAAAGTATGGGTCAATATCAATCGAGAATTTCTCTTCTATAGAAAAAAATCTAGGGGTTTGTCTACACTCTGAGGATACAGTTGTATCCTTTTAGTCCTTCACCTTTTCCTTCATACTTGCCGGCATGATAGATTCATTTCCATATTTATCTTTGATTTGATCAATCACTTCTTGAACTCTGTCTTGTTTCTCTTCTTGTTCGTCTTCGAATAGGGAAACTTGGTGCTGTTTTATCACTGTAAAATCGCCTAAGCGAATGCCTAGATTACGAATGGCGTCCTCTTTCCAAGATCGATCTAATAAATTACATGCAATCTCATAAATTTCTTTAGAAGTGCAGACAGGCGTTGCTAAGGTCGTTTGATGAGAATAGCTTTGGAAGTCTTTATTTTTATATGTGATTGCAATCGTTGTGGCATACACCTTTTGATGTCTTAAATCTCTTCCTACCTCTTCTGCCTCTTCGAAAAGTACTCTCTTTAGTTCTGCCTTTTTCTGAAGGTCAATAGGCAAGGTGCGAGAAATACTAATACATTTATTTTGAGCTTCCTTTCCTAATCCTACCTCACTATCATCAATGCCATTCGCAGCTCGTTTCATATACTCTCCTTGTGACTTAAACATCCGCTTTAACATTCCTGCATCTGCTTTGGCTAAATCGCCAATGGTATATATCTGCATTTTTTCTAGAAGCGCTACACTACTCTTGCCAACCATAAATAAGTCCTTTACTGGTAACGGCCACATCTTCGTTTCAATCTCTTGGGTAAAGAGTGTGTGAATTTTGTCCGGCTTTTCAAAGTCCGATGCCATCTTCGCACATAACTTATTTGGGCCAATTCCGATATTTACGGTATAACCGAAGCCTTCTTTAATTTCCCTTCTCATTTTTTCAGCTAACTGATAATAATCATGATATAACAAATTCGTACCAGTGAGATCTAAGAAACATTCATCAACAGAAAAGCGCTCAATCTTCGGTGTAAACTGAGATAAATATGTATATAATTCCCTACTCCTCTGATGATAGAGTTCCATGTTAGGTGGAAACACTTTCACACTAGGACATTTCTTTCTTGCCATATATAGTGTTTCTGCGGTGACAATACCATACTTTTTGGCAACAGGAGACTTTGCTAAAACGATGCCATGTCTCTTGGACTCATCACCACCGATGACTGATGGGATCGTGCGAATGTCGATAGGATAACCTTTTTGTAAAAGATCCACAGCGGTCCATGATAAAAAGGCATTGTTCACATCTACGTGAAAGATCAGTCGTTCCATGGTCTCACCTCACTTTTATTATAATACATTTGTTCTATCATAGAAAGAGAAAAAAAGGGACTTACTATCCCAATATAAATTCTTTTATTACAACCAAGAACACACATCATAAAGTGGTCGATTAGGGCAAGTATACTGCCCAGTAAATTTACGGCAATCTTCATAATAAAGAGGGTATGCGTACGAGTATCGTTGTCCACATTCGCTCAAGGTCCATGACCAACATTCATCAGAGTTTGTGCAAAGTTCAGAAGTTTTTTTGGCTCGACATAAACGGCTAGGGTCACATGTAACCGAAACACATGCCTGTGTATTACAATCCTTTGTTTCTGTTGCCTTATTGGTTGTACACAACTCTCCTGTATAAAAAGAATAATATTTCGTCGTGATCGTTCTAGTTTGCGTTCCTCCACCACAGGTTTTACTACAGTTGCTCCATGTTCCTTCCGTTTTATCCACCTTATCTGCATATTTACTGCAACAATCAAAATCATTACAACTTTCTGTGCCTACTTTTGAGCAACTTTTCCCCGTGTATTGATCACTATAGTAGACCGTTCGACTACGCGTTCCTCCACCACATTTAGCGGAGCATTCTCCCCAGGCACCATTTGATACGAAAGTCAACATAGAGCATTCCGAATATAGTCTGTACGTTAGATTCTTGGTGGCCGTGTTCCCATAGTTATCAGTTACTTTAATGCTGTATGTATAAGTTGTTCCATTTAACGTATTCCCTAGGCTCCAACCGAAGAAAGAAGTACTTGCTACAGTAGCATCTAAATTCGTTTTGCTTTTTGTTTCTTTTGAATTGCTTCCCTGTTTTAGGATTACTTCTATTTTATCAATTCTAACGTCACCCGCTGTTTCATCGATCTTAGCTTTGACGTTTACGCTTGGATTCAGTCCATTATAATTCGATTGATCACTTCTTACTTCTGCAGTCACAATAGTCGGTTTTTGACTATAAATTCGATAATTAGCAGTGGCTGTTACCGTATTCCAATTCCGGTCGATCGCAAGCACATTGATACTGTATTTGCCATCTGCATTCAGTTTTTCCTCATAACTACCGGTCTTGTTAGGAGCATTGCTTTTATACTCTTTGTCACTCTCGGTAATCGTATAGCGGGCAATTACCAGATCATCGTCATCATCCGCTATTGTGATGAGAGAATCAACCGCACGATTGGTTTTTATACCATCCTCATTAAAAGGTGCAATCGTTATTTTCGGCTTTTGTCCTTGCTCTAGTGGATAATCAGCACAAGTTAACTTAACTCGGTACATATATTCCCCTTGGCCTATTTTCATCACTTGAACAGTGCTGTCCTTCCCAAAACATTCCATGTTCTCATATTCTTGGACCGGATCAATATATTTTTGGGTCACTAATTCTTGGATCGCGACTTCTTCATATGTCCCATCCTCTTTTGGAAGTTCGCTTCGATGATCCCCATAGTAATCTTTACCACCTAAGATAATCAGATCTTTTTGAGCCTTATAGTATTGATCTTTCGCCTTCCTATTCTGATTAGATATCGCAACAACTACGATGAATGATAAAACTCCTAAAATGGCAATCGTAGCGATCATTTCAACTAGAGTGAACCCTTTTTTATTTTTCATTTCATAGCACCTTTATAATTCTTTTAAACAGAAGGTTGCATAAATCGGGACATAGCGAACGTTCTTTTTTATTGCAAAATTATCCGTCGTAATCCGAATTGCTTCCGTGACAGTGAATCGCTTCATAAACATTGTAAGTGCCTTTGATTTGGCCATATCCGTATTGACAATTTCGACTGGAATCACCTGCCCGATTCGATTTTGAATGACAAAACTGATTTCCGCTTTTCCATCCGATTGATAATAGTGAAGAGCAT
>CAZJUW010000111.1:0-3347 GCA_964549325.1 uncultured Muribaculaceae bacterium | reverse complement strand
GCTAGAATGGGTGGACATGCAGCTAAAGTAGCAAGAGATGATATTGAAAAAAACTTAGGAGAATCTGTGGTTACGAAAGATAATAGATTAAACTATGAATATGTTGAAGAAAAGCAATTAGAAACAACAAACAAAAGAATCCTATAGTTCATTTATAGAAAATACTAGGGCACATATAGATGTTAATGAGAAACGGTTAAAAAAATTAGAACTAACGAAAACTTTCTCAGAAGTTGCCAATGGTTTGAGAAAACTGAAACTTTTCGTTGGTTTTTTTGTAGGTTGTGTCCTTGTAAAAGAAAAGGTCAGTTGTTATAATAAAAAAGACATTTGGAGGACATTATGAAACACTCGGTAGAAGATATTTTAAGAAAAATCGGGAAATGGTTTAATAAGGAACGAAGAACCATCTTTTTGGTGACTTTTATCGTTGGCATGTTATTCCATTTGGCACAGTATACCAATCAGTTACTAGTGGAAGATGGTTACTGGCATTATGGCGCTTTCCTATCCAAGGGATGGGAAGTTTCCCTTGGAAGATTTGGACTTCCTTTTGTAGATCTTCTCCGTGGTACAGTTGTATCGACGGTTTTAAGTAGTACACTTTCTTGTATCATCATGGGTTTTACAGCAATCTTTCTTGCAGAAATATTGCAATTAAAAAAGACCTATGTGAAAGTCTTAGTCTCATTACTTCTCGTTGTAACGCCGACGTTTGCCCACACGTTAATGTATTCCTATACGGCCGACTCTTATATGCTATCGATGTTTTTCGCTGTTCTAACAGTGTACTTTTTAGAAAAAAAATTTTCCACTAAAAATATTCTCTTTGCAATTGTTAGTCTTTGTATTAGTTTAAGTTTATATCAAGCTTACTTAGGCGTGACGATTACTTTACTGTTATTCTGTTTCTTAATCCGTATTTTAGAAGATAGGAATGCAAACTTAAAAGAGAATTTTAAGAAACTGATCGAAAGTGGGTTGGTCGTTTTAGCGGGCGCTATACTTTACTATGTATTATTAAAGGTAGTCTTACTTGTCTTACATTTGAATTTAAATGACTATAAAGGTGCGAATAGCATTCTTAGTATCGATACCTTAAAGAATTTGATTCCGTCGATGAAAAATATGTATCAAACGTTCTTTGACTTTTATTTAAGTAATAATATTTTACGCAATAATTCTTTCTTTCATCGTAATATTTTAAACCTTGGTTTATTCTTCTTACTGTTCGTAAACTTCATCTTATTAGTTCACCAAAATAAACTTTGGAAGAAGCCTTCGAAAATTTTTACACTCATTTTAGGAGTTCTATTGATTCCTGTTGCGACTTGCATCATAGAACTGATTACCCAACAACAGGAAATGAGTCTCCTCATGGTAATGCCACTATTCTTGCCATTTATCTTATTATTAAAACAAATCGATCTATTGAGGGAGCAAAAGCAAAACAATCTGGTGGCATTGGTTGGTACCATAGGAATCCTTCTCTTGGGCTGGAGTTATACGTTAGGAAACCATGCGACGTATGAAGCCTCTAAAATGTATCAAGCTCAGATGTATTCCTTAGGAATTGAGATCAATCAAGCATTATCTGAGAAAGAAGAGTATCAAGATAAACCAGTGCTCATCGTAGGACATCTAGCATTCTCATCCGATAATGAAAAGTTAGCTAGCATGACAAACTTCGATATCCAAAAATCAGGATCTTATTATACGTATGCGTCATTCTACCGTAACGATTTGACTTTTGATCATGAAATTATCAAAAAGGCAGAGACTTATAGTAAACTCGAGAGTAGTGCATCATTTGATAATGGTGCGATCTTTCCAGAAGAGGGAAGCATTCAAATCATAGACGACATCATCGTCATCAGGGTAGGTGAGTAGTATGTTATTACCAAATACAAAAGAAGAACGGACGAATGATAAGCGAGCGTTTGAACGAAAGCATTATCAGATCGAGGATACATTAAAGGATAAATATCATGGACTACGTTATTATTTGAAGACGTATGGATGCCAGATGAATGAACATGATAGTGAAAACATCGAAGCAATGTTAGAACAGTTAGGTTTTTCGAAGACAGAAGATTATGAAAAGGCAGACTTGATTTTATTAAATACTTGCTCGATTCGTGAAAATGCACATAATAAGGCGTTCGGCATGTTAGGAAGAGTAAAACATCTAAAGGAAGCAAATCCAGATTTGATCGTGGGTATGTGTGGATGTATGGCACAAGAAGAAAAAGTAGTGGAAGAGATCTTAGAAAAATATCAATGGTTGAACTTTGTCTTTGGGACGCACAATCTTTCTAAACTTCCAGAAATTCTAGATTGTAGTTTAGAAAATAAACGCTTGGAAGTAGAAGTCTACAGCAGAGAACAAAGCCTGGTCGAAGAAGTTCCTGTCAAGAGAGCAAGTGCGTATAAAGCCTATGTCAATATTATTTATGGTTGTGACAAATTCTGTACTTACTGTATCGTCCCTTATACGAGAGGAAGACAACATAGTCGTGCCAAAGAGGATATCTTAAATGAGGTACGGGCTTTAGTGAAAGATCATTATCAGGAAGTGACTCTGCTAGGACAAAATGTCAATGCTTATGGAAAAGATCTCTATGAAGACTATCATTTAGGGAATCTTTTAGAAGAGGTCGCCCAAACGGGAATTCCACGGATTCGTTTTGTGACAAGTCACCCTTGGGACTTTACCGATGCGATGATCGATGTGATTGCGAAATATCCGAATATCATGCCAGCGATCCATCTTCCTGTGCAGTCAGGTAGCAGTCGCATTTTGAAGTTGATGGGAAGAAGATATACGAGAGAGTCCTATTTAACGCTATTCCATAAAATTAAAGAGAAGATCCCTAATTGTGCCATTTCGACAGATATCATCGTAGCGTTCCCAGGCGAAACGGAAGAAGATTTCCAAGAGACGTTATCGTTAGTCGAGGAGTGTCAGTATGACAACGCCTTTACATTCATCTATTCGCCAAGGGAAGGAACGCCAGCGGCCAAACTTCCAGACGACACGAAGGAAGAAGAAAAAGAAGAGCGATTACAACGTTTAAATGAGCGTGTGAACCACTATTTTCTTGCGAAAAATAAAGCATACGTCGACAAGGTTGTACCTGTCTTAATCGAGGGCGTTTCGCCTAAGAAAAAAGACAACCTATATGGTTATACGGATACGAATAAGTTAGTAAATGTGATTGGCGATGCGTCCTTAATTGGATCGATTGTCAATGTAAGAATTACCAATGCGAAGACATGGAGTCTGGATGGTGAAGTGAATGGAGAAAGAAGTCTCGAAGAAGTTAGATGAATTGATTGCATTCGTC
>CAZJUW010000110.1:0-3369 GCA_964549325.1 uncultured Muribaculaceae bacterium | reverse complement strand
AAAAGCTTTCCGTGTAGGAACGCATCTTTGGATTGGAAAGAAGGAAGAACAGATCACCCGGTATCGCGTGCATAAAAACTTCGATATGGTAACATTTCTGGGGAAAGATAATATCAATGACGTTCTCTTTTATCAAGGCAAGGAAGTATATAAAGAAAAGGAAGAACTGGCGCTTTCTGCTGAGGACTATCTTGATGAGGATCTGTTTGACTATCAACTTAAGACCAATTATGGAGATGCTACACTGTTGGAAATCTTTTGGGCAAGTCCTACCAATAAACAGTTGCGTATCCTCCTTGCAGAAAAAGAAATCTTAGTTCCTTTCCGAGAACCATTTGTCAAAGTGAAACCAAAAGAACAAGAAATTGAAGTGACGCTACTGGAGGGAATGGTATGAAGAAGTTTTGGCTATTGTTACTGTTCTGTTGCTTCTTGACAGGCTGTGGAAATCAAGAATTAAAATTGAATGGAAATAAGGTACACTTCTTCGAAGAACAGATCATGGATACTTCATATCAGCTTTCGTTACCGACTACTTTCTTATCCCTGACAGATGAGATGATGCTCCTTCGCTTTGGCGATGAGGAACATCCGGACCAAATGTTGGTGAGTAGGCAGGACGATGCCGAGATTCGGATGCTTGATATTGAGAAAGAATTAACGAGTGAAGAACTTCCACTTTATTTGGAAACGCTCAAAAAAGCATTTGATGAGAGCGAGACAGAATTTCATTATCTTACGAATGAAGTGAAAACACTGGATCAAAAAGAGGTGGCAGTCCTAGAATATCAGTATCAAAAACAGGAAGAAAACTACTATGGATTCTTGCTATATTTTGAAGAGTCTGGTATTCTAAAAGAAATTTATTTCACAGCACATGGCGACGAAGTGGCAACATGGCAAGAGATTGGGAAACGCATCATTTCGTCGTTTAAGAAGGTAAAGGTGACGGAGGATGAAGATTGATATTGTCACGTTGTTTCCAGAGATGTTTGAAGCATTCTTACATACTTCGATTATCGCTCGGGCAATCAAAGAGGGAAAAGTAACGGTTCATCTTCACAACTTTAGAAATTATTCCAAAGATATTCATCACAAAGTGGATGATTCTCCTTACGGTGGTGGAAGTGGCATGGTTCTCATGTGTCAACCGATCTTCGATTGTATCGAAGCGATTCGAACAGAAGATAGTTACATTGTGATGCTTACTCCGGATGGCGTAAAGTATCAGCAAAGTATGGCATATGATTTAGCAAAGAAAAAACACCTGATCTTACTGTGTGGGCACTACGAAGGCTTTGACGAACGGATTCGTAGTCTCGTCGATTTAGAAGTGAGTATCGGTGACTACATTCTGACAGGCGGGGAACTTGCAAGCCAGGTGATCGCCGATTCCGTCATTCGCCTACTACCTGGTGTCATCAAAGAGGAGTCTCATCGCAATGAATCTTTTCATGAGAATCTTTTAGATTATCCAACGTATACGAAACCATATGAGTTTCGCGGAATGAAAGTGCCTGATGTATTGATCTCAGGAGACCATGCGAAGATCGCTGCTTGGCGTAAGCAAGAGATGAGAAAGAGAACCAAAGAAAAAAGACCGGATCTATGGAAAGAGAGTGGGGAAGATGCCTAATTATATCCTGTTAAGAGAACATGATCTTTGTAAGATGAAGAATGTTTCCTTCGATAAGAAGAAGGGACTCAACTTCACCCCGACGAAGCAATTCGATGGTGCAGTTGCTGTTGAAGAGATGATTCTTTATGATCCAGATCTCATCAGTGCCGTTATCACGAAAAAAGTGATGAAAAAGTACGAGAAACTATTACGGCAATTAGAAACACTTTTCGATGCCGACGATGATTCGGGAACCGCACTGGAAGAAGCGTTAAACCTCATGGAAAAGTTTCGACAAGAGATTAGTACTAAGTATCTCAAATTCTTAAAAGAAAAGGAATTGGAAATGATGGGCAGAAGACTTTCTTATTTGCAACGAAGTGCGAAGATGCACTTGTTGGGAATTGGACAGTTACAGAATATTGATATGGAGAGCAATAAAAGATCCAGATAGTATTTTACTAGGGCTTGGGAAGTCTTGTATTCCTAATTATTTCTTATCCTTCTGTGAAGTCCAAGGAACATTGGTTTATTTCGTGCATAGAACATTTGCAAACTTTCCTCTCCTGTGCTATAATGAAAAACGTCAAAAGTGATCCGCTTATACGTATTTGTAATGATCACTGGTTAGAAAGGAAGAGATATCGTGAACAAGGTTGATGTAATCACCAACAAACAGTTGAATCCGAATGTACCAGAGTTCCGCGTTGGAGACACGGTCAAAGTCGGAGTCAAGATTAAGGAAGGAAACAAGGAACGTGTTCAGTTCTTCACTGGTACTGTCATTGCGCGTAAGGGTAGTGGCATCAGTGAAACGTTCACTGTGAGAAAAGATTCCTATGGTGTTGGCGTCGAAAGAGTTTTCCCAGTTCATTCACCAAAGATTACGATCGAGGTAGAACGTAGTGGAAGAGTAAGACGTGCAAAGTTAACTTTCTTAAGAGGCCGCAAAGGTCAATATCGAATCAAAGAAAGAAGAGGAAAATAAGGCTTCGGTCTTGTTTTTTCTTTTTGGGGTGAAGCATATGAAGAATTGGTTCAAAGAATTATTGCCATATCTTATTATCATCGTAAGTGTGCTCTTATTAAAACTATTTATCATTTCCCCAATTCGGGTGACAGGACCATCTATGCAACCTACACTTCAAGATGGGGATATTATGCTACTAAATAAGATTGGTTATCGTTTTGGATCCGTCGAGCGCTTTGATATCGTCGTCGTTCATGATCACAATACCGATATCATTAAACGTGTCATTGCACTACCTGGAGAGACGATTTCGTGTAAAGATGGAATCATTTACATCAATGGTGAGGAACTCAAAGAAACATTTTCCCATGGCGAAACGGAAGACTTTGATGAAGTGAAAGTCCCACAAGGAAATTACTTCATTATGGGAGATAATCGCGGCAATTCGACGGATAGTAGAATATTAGGCCCGATTCCCAAAGAGGAAATCTTAGGGCATACTTCCTATACATTATGGCCATTTTCTCGTTTTGGAAAGAAGGAATAGACAGTCACGTTCTGTAAACAGCATAAATGGTAGGGTAAATATGATGAAATTGGAATGAAAACGTAGGAAAAGACGCTGGTAAGAGGTTTACTAAGTAAAAGGGAGTTTTATAAAAGTAGGACCCTCAAGAAAGAATCAGATGAGAAGGTGATAGAATGCAAGAAAATGGATTAGACAAAGTTACATTTCGAAAGATATCTTGTAACGAATTTGATAAATTATATCGATTGTTTC
>CAZJUW010000109.1:0-3483 GCA_964549325.1 uncultured Muribaculaceae bacterium | reverse complement strand
CCAGATGCGGATAGACTTTATCTTTATTTGGATCGCTTTGTTAAAGCAGGGTGTAAAGTGCTCTGTATGGAAGCTTCTAGTGAAGCCTTTTTCCGAAATCGTCTTTCAGGGATTTCCTTTGATATTAGTATTTTGACGAATATTACAGAAGATCACCTAAATATTCACAAAACCAAAGAAAACTACGTCGCCTGTAAGAGCAAATTATTTGCGCAAACCAAAAAAGAAGGATTATCCTTACTCAACAGCAATTCTGAGTACTTAGATGTCATGAGAAAAGCTTCCCAAGGCCGCGTGTTCACTTATGGGGATAAAGAGGATGACGACTTACAGATCCTCTCTTATCACTTGATGGCGACGGGAACAACCATCACATATCGTTATCAAATGAAAGAATATCGAGTGGAAAGTCCATTTTTAGGAGAGTTCAATGTTTGGAACTTGACCGCCGCAATCCTTGCTACATTAAAGTTAGGCGTTTCTTTTGAAGAGCTCCTTCGTCACATTTCTGCTATGAAACAAATTCCAGGACGTATGGAGTCTTTGAACTTTGGGCAAGACTATACAATTCTATTAGATTATGCTCATACCGAAGATGCACTTCGACGCGAACTTACTTTTTTAGAGAAAGTAAAACAGGGACGGATCATCACTGTCACTGGATCTGCCGGTGGAAGAGAAAAAGCAAAACGTGCAGGGATGGGGAATGTCGTGTTAGAGTATTCCGACTTTGTGATCTTTACGATGGATGATCCAAGAAAGGAAGATCCAAATGTGATCATCGACGAAATGATTGGCGATAGCAAAAAGAACAATTACGAACGCATCATCGATCGTCCGAAAGCGATTGCGAAAGCCTTTGCGCTTGCGAAAGAAGGAGACATCGTTTTAATTGTTGGAAAAGGAAGAGACAACTATATGGCGGTAGGGGATGACTATCTTCCATACTGTGATTATGAGGAAATTCAAAAATATTTCCAACAACTTTCGTAGTATAATAAGTGTTATCAGAAATTAGAAAATAGAGGAGAGAATGTATGAAGAAACTAGGATGGCTAAGTCTTGTTGCAATTGCAGTGCTTACGTTACTTTGTGGTTGTGGAAAGAAGGATGAAAATATGTTGCAAGGAAAATATTATGCCAAGATTACAGTGAAAGATTATGGAGAGATTGAACTAGAGTTAGATGCAGATATTGCTCCCATTACCGTGACGAACTTCGTGAAGTTAGTGAATGAGAAGTTCTATGATGGCCTTACCTTTCATCGCATCATCAGCGGTTTTATGATCCAAGGAGGGGATCCGCTTGGAACAGGCATGGGTGGCAGTGATGAAACGATCAAAGGAGAGTTCGCCGAGAATGGCATAACAAATAATTTATCTCATAAGCGTGGTGTCATCTCAATGGCAAGGAATGGATATGATATGGACAGTGCATCTAGTCAATTCTTCATCGTTCACGAGGATAGTACGTTCTTAGATGGACAGTATGCGGCTTTCGGAACCGTGACAAAAGGAATGGAAGTTGTAGATGCCATTTGTGAAAAGGTACCAGTAGAGGACGATAACGGTACGGTTCTTGCTGAAAATCAACCGGTAATTGAATCGATCGTCATGGTAACAGAAAAGGAGTAGTCATAGGGCTACTCCTTATTCTTTAGATAAAAGAAATGAGAAGATAGAATAGGGTTCCTTTTGATAGGAAACAATTTCGTAGATCAATTCGACGAGAGGAAGATCTAAGTGTTCTTTGTCCATCTTTTGTTTGACGGCAATTAACGTGCTCAAACCCTCTACCGTATGTGTTGATAAGAAGTGATTGATCGTTGGTTGATCGGTTGTTGCAATCAGTTCTCCGAATTGATAATTTCTACTTTGATTGCTACTACAAGTTAAAAGAATATCTCCAAATCCTGCATAAGAAAGAATCGTACTTCCATCTCCACCACAAGCCTTGATGAACGTTTTGAGATCATGAAGTGCCTCTGTCAAAAACATTGCCTTTGTAGATTCTGTAGCGGAAAGTCCATTTAACATTCCAGAAGCGATCGCCAACACATTCTTTAGAAAACCACAGATCGCAGTTCCAATCAAATCGTGATTGACTCGTAACTTTACATTCGTCTTGGCAAAGGCCTCTTTTAAGACGAGTTCACTTTTTTCATCTGTGCAAGAAAGCGTAAGTCCCGTAGGAAAGCCCAAAACGAGTTCGCTTGCAAACGATGGCCCAGATAACAGGGCAAGGTGAGAGGTGTTGATCTGATCTAGGAATATTTCATGTAGTAGCGTTCCATCCTCATTGATTCCTTTGCTGGTAAGCGCTAATACCTGATCTTTTTCAAAGAAGCTTTTACACTCTGCAAGAGTACTTTCTAAATAGTCTGTAGGAATTGCCCAGAGGATGAGATCTCTTTCTTGAAAGCATTCTTTGAGTGAACTTGTAAACCTTATGTGTTCTGGTAAGATCACATCTGGAAGTTTTGTATGATTTTGTCTTGTGCTATTGAGTTCCTCTAATTCTTGTTCTAACTTCGTCCACATGACGATATCATGATTATTCGTACTCAATACTTTTGCCAGGGCAAGTCCATAAGCCCCTGTTCCCATAATTCCGATTTTCATATGTTACTCCTTTATCTTTTCCATTATATCATAGTACTATCTTTTTCTAAAGTGGGACAAAAGATATTGGGAAAAGTCTCAAAATGTGCTATAGTTAAGTTGTGCTTGTCCACGTAGCTCAGTTGGATAGAGTGCTTCCCTCCGAAGGAAGAGGTCGTGGGTTCGACTCCCGTCGTGGACACCATAGTAACAATTCCCTTATTTTATAAGGGTTTTATTTTTGTTTAAAAGAAAAGAGTATTGAACTTTGTCAACACTCCTAAGTATCAGCTTCTTTTTGAAGTTGATACTCTGTATATTAAGTTCTAACTATAAAAGTTAGAACAGATTTCTATCTAATGGTGCCGATAGCGAGAATTGAACTTGCCTCTGATCCTTACCAAGGATCTATTCTACCACTAAACTATATCGGCGTTCCTACATCAAATTATATCAGAAGTCTGTTATTTGTCCAAACATTTTTATGCCTTGGCAAAAGGATAATTTTATGCTAAAGTATTTTTGTCATCGCGAGGATGGCGGAATGGTAGACGCGCTACTTTGAGGTGGTAGTGATAATTGTATCGTGGGAGTTCAAGTCTCCTTCCTCGCACCATTGAGGTTAATACACGCACTTTTAATTAAAAGGTGTGTTTTTCTTATATTTTATAAGGAGTTCATAATATTTTATCTGGTTTAAGTTGGTTGATAAAATGCTAAGGAAAAGTTATTAGAATTTATTTTGAAAAAGTTTTACGAAAACTAAAAAAGTTAAATAGGTTCAAAAAATGGTCTTGATAATTGCTTATAAAATAAGGTTCAAACAGAAGTTTTATGAAAATTAGAACTCTGAAATGGGATAAAATAGTTATTTTCGCAAGTG
>CAZJUW010000108.1:0-3557 GCA_964549325.1 uncultured Muribaculaceae bacterium | reverse complement strand
ACATTCTTTTACCGTTTCTTTCGCCCGTTGATTGAGCATGGACATATTTATATTGCTCAACCACCTTTATTTAAGGTAGTGACTGGGAAGGTGGCACACTATGTTTTAAATGATGCTGAGTTAGAAGAATACTTAAAGACGATTCCTGAGTCCACGAAACGAGATATCTCGAGAAATAAAGGACTTGGTGAGATGGATCCAGATGAGCTTTGTGATACGACGATGAATCCAAATTATCGTAGTTTATTACGTGTCAATATCGAAGATGCTATGTATGCTGATGAGACCTTCCAAATCTTAATGGGTGAAGAAGTAGAACCACGTAAAAAATTTATTGAAGAGAATGCTGGATATGTCCAGAATTTGGATATTTAGGAGGGGATTCAGATGGAAATACAAACAGATCATAAATTAGTTGATGTTAATATTGCAGAACAAGTAAGAACCTCTTTCTTGGATTATTCAATGAGTGTTATTGTCTCTCGTGCACTTCCAGATGTTAGGGATGGTTTAAAGCCAGTTCACCGCCGTATTATGTATACGATGTATGAAGATGGTTTAACGCCAGATAAACAATATCGTAAGAGTGCAACAACAGTAGGAGACGTGTTAGGTCGCTACCATCCACACGGTGATACTTCTGTATATGATGCCATGGTTCGTATGGCGCAGGACTTTAATTATCGTTATCCGTTGGTTGACGGTCACGGTAACTTTGGTTCCATTGATGGCTTTGGTGCTGCAGCTTACCGTTATACTGAAGCGCGTCTATCAAAAGTGTCGTTAGAGCTTCTTCGTGATATCAATAAAGATACAGTTGATTTTGTGGATAACTTCGACGGACTTCATAAGGAACCTGTAGTACTTCCAAGTCGTTTTCCAAATATTTTAGTTAATGGAACGATGGGAATTGCCGTTGGTATGGCTACCAATATTCCACCACATAACTTAAAAGAAGTTATCAATGCATGTATTGCAAAGATCGAAAAACCGGACATCACGATTCCAGAATTGATGGAATATGTAAAAGGACCAGATTTTCCAACGGGTGGTATTATCTTAGGAAACAGTGGTATTAAAAAGGCTTTTGAAACAGGAAAGGGCATTATTGTTATTCGTTCTCGTGCAAGTATTGAAGAACATAATAATCATCAACGTATCGTTGTAACTGAAATTCCATACCAAGTAAATAAGTCTGTTTTGATTCAAAAAATTGCAGAGTTGGTTCGCAATAAGGTAATTGATGGTATTTCTGATATTCGTGATGAAACCGATCTTTCCGGTTTAAAAGTTGTGATTGAACTCAAGAGAGAAGCCAATGCCAATGTAGTACTGAATAATTTGTATAAGTATTCTCAATTACAAGTAACCTTTGGAATCAATTTATTGGCACTTGTAGATAACAAACCGCGTGTCTTGAATTTAAATGAAATCTTAGAAAATTATCTTGATTTTCAAAAGTCTGTGATTGTTCGCAGAACTAAGTTTGAATTGGATAAGGCAGAGAAGAGAGCTCATATCTTAGAGGGATTAAAGATTGCTTTGGATAATATTGATGCAATCATTAAGCTGATCAAATCTTCTAAGAGTGATCAGGAGGCTTTGGAAGGATTAGAAAATAATTATCAATTAAGTGAAGCCCAAGCTCAAGCAATCTTAGAGATGAAGTTGCGTCGTTTGACTGGTTTAGAGAGAGATAAGATTGAAGCTGAGTTGAAAGAACTGTTAGACTTGATTGCTGATTTAAAAGCAATTCTCGCAAGTAATGAACGTGTTTTAGAAATCATTAAAGAAGAAATGATCGAAATTCGTGATAAATATGGAGATGAGCGTAAGACTTACATTGACATGACGGCGATTGAATATATTGAAGATGAATCGTTGATTCCTGTAGAAGATGTCGTCGTAACTTTGACGAACAAGGGCTATATTAAGCGCTTGCCAGTGAATACGTATCGTTCACAAAATCGTGGTGGCGTTGGTATTAAAGGTATGGGAACAAATGAAGAAGACTTCGTAAAAAATTTGATGTCTACGAGTACTCACGATTATGTTTTGTTTTTCTCAAATAAAGGTAGAGTTTACCGTATGAAGGGTTACGAAATTCCAGAATTTAGTCGTCAGTCAAAGGGGCTTCCAATTGTGAATTTGCTATCCTTAGATAAAGAAGAAAACATTAGTTCGATTATTACGGTAAAAGCAACGGATGAGAAGGCAAAATATTTATTATTCGTAACACAAAATGGATTAGTAAAGAGAACTTCACTAGAAGAATTTGATAGCATTAGAGCAACTGGCAAGATCGCAATTGTTTTGAAGGAAAATGATGAATTAATTGCTGTTCATAAGACGACTGGATCAAATGAAGTATTGATCGGTGCTAGTAATGGACGGATGGTTCACTTTAATGAAGCTGAAGTTCGCGTTATGGGTAGAAGTACTTCTGGTGTAAGAGGAATTGATCTAGCAGAATCCAAAGTCGTTGGAGCAGAAGTTGTGGATAAAGATTCCCAAGTGTTAGTTGTCACAGAGCGAGGCTATGGCAAGAAAACTCCAGTAGTTGAGTATCGTTTGACACACCGCGGTAGTAAGGGCGTGAAAGGACTCAATATTACAGAAAAAAATGGAAATATGGTTGCTTTGAAGTCTGTGAGCGATGATGTGGACTTAATGATAATTACGGATGGTGGTGTTATCATGCGTATGCCAATGAATCAAGTTTCCACTTTGCGTAGAGCTACACAAGGCGTTCGTTTAATTCATTTGAAGGATGAAAATAAAGTTTCCACAGTTGCAGTTGTTGAAAAACAAGAGGAACTAGAAGAAAATGAAAAAGATGAGATCTCAGAATAATCTCATCTTTTATGTTTCACGTGAAACATTTATATAGCTAATGTAATTTAAAGTGTTCTATTTTAAAAATTGTAATAATGTAATTTTTTTTGAAATTATATGCAAATTAAAACAATGTAAAAACAATATAAAAATTATTTCCCGGGAAATAATTTTTTACCTTGTAATTTCATTTTTGGGTTAATTCTATATATAAGTGTAGCTCCACTTGAAAATATGAAATACACTCAAATGTTTCACGTGAAACATGGCAAACTACTAATACTATAAAACAAAAATATTTTTACAAAAAATCCATCTTAGATTATTGGCACAAAATAAAGCTTTTCCAACAAAAAAGTGAAAATTTAAATGAAATTATTTCCCGGGAAATAATTTTTGAGTATATTATGTTATTTTTTCTTAACTTATATAAAAATATAACTTGATGATGAGATTCATTTAATAGTTCAATGTTTCACGTGAAACATTGAATAACCGTTGCAATGTAAATAAAGTCTTTTTTATTATTAAAGTTTTTTGTTGAAAATAAATTTTAAATTATTTTTAATGTCTAATTTAATTTTAAATTAAAAATGTCCATCTGTTTTTCTTTACAATACCAACTTTTTTATTGATAACATAATAGATAAATAAAAAGATTATTCAATGTATTACAACCATGTTTCACGTGAAACATTGTATACTGCTAATACAATAAAACG
>CAZJUW010000107.1:0-3569 GCA_964549325.1 uncultured Muribaculaceae bacterium | reverse complement strand
ATGTAAAATATTTGTCAAATTACGTTTTCGTTCCCATAGTCTATTTTAGTGAAACAGGAACGACACTTTATTTTTGACTGATCGCGGCCTGAGCTGCCGCAAGGCGAGCGATCGGAACGCGATATGGTGAACAAGAAATGTAAGTTAAGCCCGCTTTTTGACAGAAGGCAATACTCTTTGGATCGCCACCATGTTCACCACAAATGCCAAGTTCGATGTTCGGTCGTACTGTTTTGGCTTTGGCAATGGCGGTTTCGATCAACTTTCCTACGCCTTCTTCATCGATATGAGCAAATGGATCCTGTTCTAAGATCCCTTTGGCATAGTAATCCTTCAAGAATTTTGAAGCATCATCTCTTGAAAAACCGAAGGTAAGTTGCGTTAAATCATTGGTTCCAAAACTGAAGAACTCAGCTTCTTTGGCAAGTTCATCTGCGATCACAGTCGCTCTTGGAATCTCAATCATCGTACCGACTTGATAAGCAATATGCATGCCAGCATCTTGTAAAATGGTCTCTGCCGTTTCCGTAACGATCGCTTTGACATACTGTAATTCTTTGACAGAACCAACAAGTGGAATCATAATTTCAGGATGAACGGGAATATCACGCTTAGCTACTTCAATCGCCGCTTCCATCACTGCTTGCGTCTGCATTCTTGCGATCTCTGGATATGTAATGGCCAAACGGCAACCACGATGTCCCATCATCGGATTAAACTCTTTTAACGAAGCGATACGATCACGGAGTGCTTCATAACTCATTCCTAATTCCACCGCTAACGGACGAATTTCTTCTTCAGTATGTGGTAGGAATTCATGAAGTGGCGGATCTAAGTAACGAATGATCACTGGTTTTCCTTGCATAGCCTCGAAAAGACCTACAAAGTCTGATTTCTGATATGGAAGGATCTTGGCCAAAGCCTTTTCGCGTTGTTCTTCCGTTTCGGCAGTGATCATCTCGCGCATCGCAAAGATCCTTTTTTCTTCAAAGAACATGTGTTCTGTTCGACATAATCCAATTCCTTCGGCACCAAAGTCAAAAGCAGCTTTCGCATCTCTTGGGGTATCGGCATTTGCCCTTACTTCCAGCGTTCTTACTTCATCAGCCCATTGCATGAACGTAGCAAAATCACCACTGATCTCTGGTGGAAGTGTAGCGACCCGTTCGCCATAAACACAACCAGTCGAACCATCTAACGATAGATCATCCCCTTCGTGATAAGTGGTACCATCTTTACAAGTAAGCGTCTTACTTACTTCATCAACAACTAATTCACCGCAACCAGAGACGCAACAAGTCCCCATGCCACGAGCAACGACTGCGGCATGCGAAGTCATTCCCCCGCGAACCGTCAATACCCCACGAGCAAGGTTCATTCCTTCAATATCTTCTGGAGACGTTTCTTCACGTACTAAGATGATGTCCTCGACGCCATTTTCATGGGCCTTCATGACGTCTTCTGCTGTAAAGTAGATCTTTCCTGTCGCCGCTCCTGGAGACGCTGCAAGACCTTTCGCAATCACTTTTCTCGTCTTTAGATCATCAGCATCAAACATCGGATGTAACAACTGATCAAGTCCTTTGGCATCCACTCTTAATAAAGCTTCCTCTTTACTGATCTTTCCTTCGGCCACCAAATCAACGGCTACTTTTAAAGCTGCTGCCGCCGTCCTCTTCCCATTTCGCGTCTGTAACATAAATAAGTGTCCATGTTCAATGGTAAATTCCATATCTTGCATATCTTTGTAATGGTCTTCGAGAATCGTTGCATAACGTTCAAACTCCTCGTAAACTTGTGGCATGACATCTTTCAAAGTCGCAATCGGTTGCGGTGTTCGAATCCCCGCAACGACGTCTTCTCCTTGAGCATTCATTAAGTACTCTCCATAGAGAGCCTTCTCTCCAGTCGCTGGATTTCGCGTAAACGCAACTCCCGTTCCAGAGTCATCTCCCATATTACCATAGACCATCTCTTGAACGTTCACAGCGGTTCCCCATGAAGCTGGGATATCGTTTAGTCTTCGATACGTAATCGCTCGATCATTATTCCAACTGCGGAAGACGGCTTTGACTGCTTCTAATAATTGTTCTTTTGGCTCTTTTGGAAATTCTTCGCCTGCAATTTGGCGATAGTTTTCTTTATAATCTTCCACGATTTCTTTTAAGTCCTCAGCCGTAAGTTCGGTATCATCGACGACTCCTTTACGCTTCTTTACTTCATCAAAGTAATGCTCAAAAGAAGCTTTTGGATACCCCTTTACAACGTCTGCGAACATCTGAATAAAGCGACGATATGAATCATAAGCAAAGCGAGCATTGCCCGTCTTCTTGGCTAATACCAAAACAACTTCATCATTCAGTCCTAAGTTTAACACCGTATCCATCATCCCAGGCATCGAAGCTCTTGCCCCACTTCTTACCGATACTAGTAATGGATTCTCAGTATCTCCCAACTTCTTACCAGTCTCTTCCTCTAACTTTGTCAAAGCTTCAAAGATCTCTTCTTCCATTTCTTTAGACAAAGTCTCTTTCATTTCATAATACTGATTACATGCCTCTGTCGTTACCGTAAAACCACGTGGAACTGGTAGCCCAATCGAAGTCATTTCGGCCAAATTGGCTCCCTTTCCACCCAGTAACTCTCTCATATCCTTGTTTCCTTCTTGAAATAAATAGACGTATTTCATACTATTTCCTCCCATTCTCTATCATATTCCTTTCGTAACTTAAAATAACATTGCTGACAGTACGATTCATAGCTGACTTGATCTTTACCATCAATGGCTACCTGATCTCCCTGAAACGTAGGAATTCCATTTACTTTCCGCACTTGCGTTGTCGCCTTACGTCCACAAGAACAGATGGTCTTGATCTCTTGAAGATCTTCTGCTACCAAGAGAAGTCTAGCACTTCCTAAGAAGCCTTGCAACTGAAAATCCGTACGAATGCCATAACACATCACTGGGATATCATCTAAATTGGCAATTTGTAACAGATCATCAATTTGACTTGGCGAAAGAAACTGGGCTTCATCCACTAAGATACAGGCAATTTCCTGCCAGTTTGATAAGGAATGAAAATACTTCCGCAAATTTTCTTTTCCTACCTCAATCAAATGATCCACTTTTCTAGATAAACCAATCCTACTTTGAAGATATCCTTCCCCTTTCGTATCGCATTTTGGCTTCCAGACGACAACCTCCATATCTCTCTCTTCATAATTAAAAGCGGTCTGTATGAGCATCGTCGTCTTCCCACAATTCATCGCTCCATATCGAAAATACAACTTGGCCATACTTCACCTACCTCATATCCCATCAATGCATGAAGGACATAGGCATCACTTTCATAGGTGTTATAAAACTTTCCTACTTTTCGGAGGTTCACAAACTTCTTCATTCTTTGTCTCCTTTTTCAAACAAAATTTTGCTTGGCCAGTGGACAAGTATTGCCCACCTAGCCAAGACTGGGTTTTCGTCCCTGTACTTATGCAAGTACATATTTATTATCTGCCGTTCCATCCCCACTCTGTATCTGGATATCAGATCTCAGATATACGACTGGCCG
>CAZJUW010000106.1:714-3742 GCA_964549325.1 uncultured Muribaculaceae bacterium | reverse complement strand
CTTAGGAAAAGTTTATATAATTTCGAAGCACTAGTTTTCGCGTTAGCAAAGTATTTTCGTAGGCTTGCACGCCCTCCTTTTTTGATTTCCTCACGTTCTTTGGAAAGCTTCTTTCGTAGCTTTTCGGCTTTTTCCTTGCTCATCTCCTCCTGAAAGGCAAGATAGGAATAATCATTATATTTTGATAACAATGCATCATTATGTATCTCTATATATTTCACTAACTGTTCAATCGTAAGCTCTATCCTGTTATCAAGACTGGTTCCATAAGCAGTAACGGTTCTATCGAAACAAGTTTTCATGATTTCGCTTTCCAAAATTGTGACATCCCCGACTTTGAAATCTTTTCCAGTCAAACTAGCAAAATAGACTTGTAAAAATTGATCTAACATTTCTTTATACTTCATTGAACATTTGAAATGGTCAATATCATTCCTTTTTTTCCCCGAAATGCTATCACTTGCCTTCTCATCCGATGAAAATAACACCAGATCTTCTCCAAGATATTCCATCGAAAACTGCTCAAATGTTGCCTGTTCTACTCCTACGACATCAAGTTCCGGTAAAACAGACTGAATATATTTTAGAAAAACGGGATTGGGACCGATCACTAAATACTGGTTTTGTTTAACTTGATCAATGTAGTTATAAACCAAATAAGCAATACGATGAAGTGCTACTGTCGTTTTGCCACTTCCGGCAACTCCCTGAACGATTAAATTATCCGTTAATGGTCGACGGATGACGTCATTTTGTTCTTTTTGAATGGTTGCGACAATACTTTTTAGTCTCGCATCATTATTGCTGTTCAAGTACTTTTGTAGAAGTCCGTCATTCGATACCAGATCAACGTCAAAATATTCGAGTAACGTTCCACTTTCAATTTCATATTGCCTTTTTAGCTCCATGCTCCCCTTTATCGTTCCCTCTGGAGCCTCAAAACTACAATTGCCAAGCTCTGCATTATAGTATAGGGAACTGATTGGAGCACGCCAATCAGTTACAATAATATCAGCATCCTTCATGACACCATTTTTGCCAATGTAAATTGCATGCTTTTTTCCGGTAAGATCCTCTTGAAAATCGATGCGCGCAAAATATGGTTTATCTAAGGCAGTCTCAAGGTTAGTAATATGAACCTTCCTTCGTGCAGCTATTTCGAACATATCATCTTTATTGCCAATAAAATGATCAAACAATTGCTCAAGGTTCTCTTTTTCCTCTAAAACCACTTCATGAATAGTTTTAAGTATCTCTCGAAGTTTCGCCTTTTCATGTTCTAATTCAGTCATAAATCCCCTCCGTCGTGAGAAGTAACTTTTTTCACTCGAATAGCTGAATACCCAGTTCTTTATTTATAACTAAGATCAAAAAATTCAATGTCCATCTTTTCTAGGTTCATTCTTTTAGCTCCAAAAACGTTTTATTTATGGCCTTTCTGACAAGAAACATCAGATTGACTCGTAACTAGCGGTGTAAGTGTATCTGTTAGAAGTTCTTTTGCTTGTGTCATACATTTTTCATAAGGATCTAATGGCACAGTCACACGCAGTGCATAGATTAAATTCAAATGATCTTCGATCGCCGTCTTACACCAAGCAATTTGATCTTCTACCGTATCATCTAAAGAGAAAACGTCAATTCCATTCTTCTTAGCGAGCCTTTGCAGTCTTTTTAACGTTTTCTTACTGGACTGTTCATCCGTTAAAAACCAATCTGCAAAATGCGCTAGCTCACTGCTATCAACTATCCCAGCCAGTTTTCCAAAAGCATCATCAGAATCTTTCCAAAAAGCATTGTTTTTAAGAACTTGATCGTGACGAGTCAAAATTTCGTCATACTCTTCCTTTACTGGTCCATAGTCAGGATCAAAGGAAAGACTCGTCTCCAATCTCTTTTTTTCTTGTTCATATTTTCCTTGTACCTGTTCTAAAAGTTTCTTAGAATCATCAATTGTCATTAAAGTAACATCCATGTAACTCTCTCCTTCAGCATCTATTGCTTTCATAGTTACATTATTATATATGAAAAAAGAGAAAAGATCCAGCCCTTTCTCTTGATTTTAAATTACTTCAACACGCTCAATCGTTCGCTCTACGACTTCTTTGACATTTCGTTCATTGAATGGTTTGGCAAGCACATCGACGACATCATACTGCTTTACAATATCGATCACTTCCTGCGTATAGGCCCCGGTAATGATCGAAACCGGAATTTTATCGAACAAATTATGACTTTTAAAGTACTCTAAGACACCAAAACCATTCACATTTGGCATAAAGATATCTAGTAACATAGCTACAATGGAACCTTCGGGAGCATTCTCAATGATTCTCAAGGCTTCTTCCCCATCATGTGCCGAAACGACTTCATAAGTATCGGTAAAGATCTTCTCTACGAAACTGATGATGACTGCTGAATCGTCAACCACCAAGATCTTTTTCTCTTTATGTGAAACTGGTGGCGCGGTAGGAACAACTGGCTTGGCATCTTCCTTCCCTAAGTATGCATTCGCAATCCCCACGGCTTGATTGACTTCATTCATCAAATCATCAAAGTTCTGGTAAACAAAATTCATGTCGTTTTCTTTACTCTTCAGTTCATGTTGATAAGCCTTTTCTCCTAACTCCATAAAGCCAAAGTATCGTGCATCACTTTTGAGTGAATGGACGACGATTGCATAATTTGCCATATCGGCCGTCTCTTTATAGTTCTTTAATTGTGGCACTTTTTCTTTCATACCATTTAAAAATTCTGGTAACGTTGCGTTGTACGTCTCCATATCCCCAAATAACTCTAAACTTTTATTCACATCGACGCCTTGACTTGTCAAGAAACTTACATCTTTCATCCTATCACTCCTATCGTCAGTCTAAGTATAACACAACCATCTTTTCTATTTTAAATATTTTTTCAGTACTCTGTCCAGTTCTGTCCTATCAATCGGTTTGGCCAAATAGTCATCAAAGCCCTCTTTTAAGTATTTCTCTCGCATTCCAGAAATAGCATTTGCTGTCAGAGCAATCAC
>CAZJUW010000106.1:0-704 GCA_964549325.1 uncultured Muribaculaceae bacterium | reverse complement strand
ACTGGAATCTCGAAACCAGCCATCGCCTTCAACTGTTTGAGCGTCTCTATTCCACTCATCTTTGGCATCATATCATCCAGTAAAATCAGATCATACTGTTCTCCACGCTTTAACTTTTCAATGCATTCAAAGCCACTGGAAGCAGTACCACAGGCTAACTGATATTTCTGTAATAACATCGTTGCCACTTTTAAATTCAACTGGTTATCGTCAACGACCAATACTTTATGTCCTGCAACCGTAACATCCTTCCCAAGATCCACTGGTTTAGCTTCCTCCAATACTTTCCCCTCGACAATCCGTTGATCGATTGCCACTGTAAATTTAGAACCCAATCCATAATCACTTTGCACAACGATCTTGCCATTCATCAAATCGACTAATTTTTTGGTAATTGCAAGACCAAGTCCCGTTCCTTCAATCGTAATGTTATTCTCCAAGTCAAATCGTTCAAATTTCGTAAACAACTTATCGATCTTATCTTTCTGAATTCCAATTCCCGTATCTTCAACCGAGATAATTAAACGACAAATTTCGCCTTGAATGACGGAACTCACTTTAAATTCAATAAATCCCTCTTTGGTATACTTTGCTGCATTGGTAAGCAAATTCAAGATAATTTGCTTTAGGCGAACATAGTCCCCGTAAAGTACTGGTGGAATACTAGGATCCAAACTCGTTTTCAGTTCGATTGGTTTACTTCC
>CAZJUW010000105.1:0-3861 GCA_964549325.1 uncultured Muribaculaceae bacterium | reverse complement strand
TACTCCTTCTAGTGGATGGTTATATAACAGTGCTTCCCAGTGGACCTTGTCGCCGCTTTCTGACTACGCGTATCTCGTGCTCTATGTGAGCTCTGGCGGCTTTGTCGGCCGCTACGACGCGTACAACACGAACGGGGTCCGGCCAGTCGTATATCTGAGATCTGATATCAAAATACAGAGTGGGGATGGAACGGAAGATAATAAATATGTATTGGAATAGATTAAAGAAGGAATAACTAAAGCATGGTTAATACATTCAAATTAAAGTCGTTGCAGAAATCTTGTTTGGAAGTATCTTTGCAACGGTCCTCATGGCTGTATTGTAATTTCATGGTCAAAAGTGATTGCACAATATGGATTCAATAGCTTTTGTATCAAATGTTTTAAAACTACACTTTTCGTTAGAAATCTGATACAATGTAACCGGGTGATAATATGGCAAAAAAGAAAGTACAAATAAAGACTCCAGTTTCAGAGAATATGAACCATGCACTGAAGACAGTCATTGTCGTTGCGGTGATCTTATTAGTTGTGATTCTAATTACAGCACTGGTAACAGGGAAGATCAAGTTAGGAACGAGTGGTAAAGTGGCAACTCATACGGTAGAGTTTCAGACGACAGAGATTTTAGCAGGTCAAGTATTTGATCAAGAGGAAGACAATTATCTTGTTTTGTTCTACAATAAAAAAGAGGATTCTGCGACGATGTATGAAGCGCTTTTGAGCAGTTATGGTAGCAAGGAAGAGGCTCTTACTTATTACACAGTGGATATGGGAAATGAATTCAATAACCTTTATCGTGCGGATGAAAATATGTTAGATACGGAAGATGCCTCAGAGCTTAAAGTGAAAGCACCAGTGCTAATTGAAGTTTCTTCTAAGAAGATCGTAAGAACGGTGACGGATGAAGACGAAATTCAAGAATATTTTCTCAATTTTGGAAAATAATAGAAATGTCCTCTTAAGAGGACACCTGCCTCAATAGCTCAGTTGGTTAGAGCACTTGACTGTTAATCAAGGGGTCCTAGGTTCAAGTCCTAGTTGGGGCGCCATTTTTATTGGAGTAGTATATGGAAAAAAGAAAAGCTAAAGTAGAAAACTTAGAACATGCATTGTCATTTCAAAAGGGAGATGAACTTTACGAGTTCGTTTTACCGAAAGAAATTACAGCCAAGAAAAAAGAGTCAAAAAAAGGACACTCAAAACAGAAATGAGTGTCCTTTTATGGTTTTAAGCTACTTCTTGGTTAGGTATTGCATCTTTTTTCTTGATAAAGATGATTCCTAGAATCGATCCAATGGCAATGGCGAGGGAGACGATTCCGATCGTCATACTCGTCGTCTTCATTGGCGCGATCAGTGTTTCCCAAACTGGATTGTTCGCTTCAGCAACCAATAAGTTAATTGCATACTGACAGATCAGGCCATAGAAGAGACTGAATAGTCCGATTGGAAGAAATAATCCAAGGAAGTAAGAAAAGAAGTTCTTCTTTTTCCAGTTGATGATGACGAGTAGGATCAGCCCTACGATCATGATGACTAACAGAACTACTTTTACATCTGTATCACGAAGTTCCTGCACTAATGTTAACAATTCATTATTTGTTGTTTGAGTTACCTCCTCCACTTCAGTGACGCTGTGTGTGGCATTGGCAAGGACAGGAGTGATGTTATCAATCATAACAGCTTCCTCTCTTACCGAAAGTCCTAAATCATAATTTTCGTTGGCTTCTTTTACTAGCGTTGTAATCATTTCTTCTAGCTCTTCTTCAGTGTAGAGATCAACTTGATTTGGATCAAAACTATGGGCAAGAATATTGTTGATAACATCTTTGATAGTCTCTTTCGTCGTCTTGTCGTTCAAGACCTCATTTACTTGCTCTTTTGAGATGTCGTAGCGTTCTGCCTCTTGATAGACCACATCCCAAACACTTTCACTCGTTTCATCCTCTGTAATGAGATCTGCAATGTCGGTGATATCAGATTCATCGATCACTTGGTTCACTACTTTTTCGCTCGTCATACTAGAGACGGAAAAGAAAATGACACTGACGAAACCAGTTAAAACGAGTACAATGGTAATTAAAATAGAACATAATTTCTTCATATTGACTCCTTCTTTCTCATCTATTATAACATACTGGTTGTTCGATTGATGTCTATTTCGAAATTTATCGCTGAATTGAAGTGCTTCCTAGGTGAGAATATGGTATCATTATATTGTTACGATAAAGTGAGGCGAAAAGATGGAAAAGAAAGAAAAAGAAGTAGAAGAGGAGAACATTCGAGAGGTTATCGTCGAGAAAAAAGCAGGATTTAATCTCATCGAAGTGGTCGTCATCATCGTGATCGCCTTGTTGTTTGGCGTTTTTATTGGTAGTGCGATTACTTATGCGAGAAGTGACGCTAAGAGCGTAATGAGTGAAGTACCAAGTGAACTAAAAGAACTGGTGAGCACCTATGAAGATCTCGTTGAGAATTATTATGAAGAAGTTGATGAAACGGCACTGTTAGATGCAGGTATTCGAGGGATGATCAATTACTTAGATGATCCATATGCTAGTTTTATGGATGTTGTGGAAACAGAAAGTTTTAATGAGCAGGTGGAAGGACATTATGTCGGAATTGGCGTTGAGATTATGCAGACATTAACAGGTGCGAACATCTCCAAAATATTTGAAAATGGGCCTTCGGAAAAGGCAGGGCTAAAAGTTGGTGACACGATTATCTCAGTCGATGGCGAAAGTGTTGAAGGACTGAGTTTGTCAGAGATCAGTAGTAAGGTGAAAGGGGAAGAGAATACCAAAGTTAAGATCGGTTATCGTCGAGGTGAAGAGACCGGTGAAGTAGAAGTAACACGGCAAGATATTGATATTATTTCAGTGACGGGGAAAGTCTTTTCTGAAAATGATCAAAAAGTTGGTTATTTGAAGGTTGATATCTTTGCATCTAATACGACGGAACAGTTTGAAACGGAATTAAAGGCCTTGGAAAAACAAGAAATCGATTCTTTGATTATCGATGTGCGTGATAATCCGGGTGGGCATCTTACTCAAGTATCGGAGATATTATCACTTTTCTTGGATAAGTCACAGGTTCTTTACCAGTTAGAAACCAAAGGAGAGACCGAAAAAATTTATTCACTTACGAAAGAAAAAAGAGATTACCCGATCGTGGTATTGATCAATCAATCTAGTGCCTCAGCATCAGAGATTCTGGCATCTTGTTTGAAAGAGTCATATGGAGCAAGCATTGTCGGTGTGAATTCCTATGGGAAAGGAACTGTTCAGGAAGCATATAGTTTACAAAGTGGTGCCACGATCAAATATACGACCCAGAAGTGGTTAACGCCAAATGGTAACTGGATCAATGAAAAAGGGGTGGAACCTACTGTCGTGGTTGAGCAAAGTGATGCTTATTATGAGAATGCTACAGAAGCAAATGATCTTCAACTGCAGAAAGCGATTGAAGAGGCACTGAAGAAGTGATGAAAGGGAAGTATTTTAGGACTTCTCTTTTTTAAAATTTACGAAAAGTTGGCACTCTCTGTTGACAAGTGCTAAAATCTGCATATAATAGTAATAGAAATCAAGAAAGGAGATAGATGTCTATGTATCCAAATAATCAAGAACAAGAAGAAAATGTACTCGAAAAGTACGGTCGAGATATCACAGAGTCCGTAAAAGGTGGAAAAGTTGATCCTGTGATCGGTCGTGATGAAGAAATTCGGAGTATCATTCAGATCCTATCGCGAAAGACCAAGAACAATCCAGTGTTAATTGGGGAACCTGGTGTTGGTAAAACAGCCATCGTAGAAGGATTAGCACAGCGGATTGTAAGAGGCGACGTTCCTACGAGCCTA
>CAZJUW010000104.1:0-3867 GCA_964549325.1 uncultured Muribaculaceae bacterium | reverse complement strand
GAAGAAACACTCGAACTCTTATCTGTCCTCACTTATATTATTCGCACAAAAGTAGAGGTCTGCAACAAATTTTTAAAAAAGGGTAGATAGCTTTCCATAAAAAATCGAAGTTTTTCTCCGATTTAATAATAGGGATAATTATTTTGTGGATAATAGACTGGATATGGATAAGGGTATGGGTACGGATAAGGATAGTAGTTCTGTTGTGAGTTTCCTAGTGCATATCCACCGATGCCACCTAAAAGAAGAGGCCCTACGAATCCACCCAAAAGGCGGTTATCTTGAGTTGGGTAACGGGGATTTTGTCTGTTTCCATACATAACAACATTACGTTGTGGTATACTATTTCTGTTAGAATACATGGTTTACTCCTTTCTAACATAGTTTATGAAGAAGGAAGGAATTGGTGAGATATGGATGAAAGAATAAAGAAGTTAGCGGATACGATCGTTACGTATTCGTTGAAGTTAAAGAAGCATGAAAAAGTGTTGATCAAGTATGAGGATGTTGCTTGTACGGATCTCGTAAGGGAGATTGGACTTAAAGCGATAGAACTAGGTGCAATTCCGATGTTTGAGTTAGCAAATGAAGAGGTAAGTCAGGCAATGTTAGAGAAGACGACCGAAGAACGATTGGACTTCATGAAGACGAAGCTTGCATTTGAAGTGGAAAACTACGATGCGTTCGTGACGATTTGTTATAACAAGAATGATTATGAGGGAAAAGATGTTCCTGCGAACGTCTTGAAACTATGGGGTGAAAAGAGTTTGAAACTTCGTAATATTCGGACGAATGAACGGAAATGGGTACTTCTTAACTATCCATCGGTAGTGGATGCCCATAAAGCGAAGATGCCATTTCGGAAGTTTTATGACTTTGCAATGGACGTGATGAATGTCAATTATCAGGAGATGGCGAAGGATATGCTTCCTTTAAAAGAACGAATGGACAAAGCAGACCAGGTGCGGATTGTTGGTCCTAACACCGATATTATGTTCTCAATCAAGGGGATGCATGCTGTCCCATGCGTAGGGGATATGAATATCCCAGATGGCGAGGTTTATACGGCTCCTGTACGCGACAGCGTCAATGGTACGATCACTTATAACACCCCTTGCCCTTATCAAGGAATGGTATTCCACAACGTCTCGTTGACGTTTCAAGATGGTAAAATCGTGAAGGCAACGTCAGATGAAGGAGAAGAGGAGTTGAATAAAATCTTTGATACCGATGAAGGAGCTCGTTATGTTGGAGAATTCTCTTTTGGGTTTAATCCTAAAATTCTCTATCCGATGGGAGATATTCTTTATGATGAAAAAATCTTGGGCAGCATTCACTTTACGCCAGGTGCCGCTTATGATGACTGTTTTAATGGAAATCGTTCTAGCGTTCACTGGGATATGGTGCTCATCCAACGGGAAGATTATGGTGGTGGAGAAATTTATTTTGATGATGAATTGATTCGAAAGAATGGTAAGTTTGTACCAGAAGAACTAAAACAATTGAACTATGATGCATAGTTTTTTTGTGAGTTGTGTTAGAATAGGAATCATCAGGAGGTATTTTCATGAAAAAGAGAAATATTGTCGTAACTTATGGAGAAATTGAAAGAATGACACGAGTCTATTCAAGTTATAAGATCGACAAGGAGATTCATACAATCCAAAAAACATCAGAAAGATCGAGGGAAGAGGCAAGTCAACAGTTCTTCGATTTGTTGATTCATGAACCTATGGTATCTTCCGTTGAATTTAACGGAATAACGTTTGTAAATACGGAGTTACAGGATCGCTATTTTCAAACACGGTCAGTGGATCTTTCCTTTTCTGATTGTACATTTATGGGAGAGGTGACTTTCCAAGATTTCGATCAACTTTATTTCCATCAATGCGATTTTCTCGAAAGTAAATATATGAGGCCAGGAGAGTTCCATATTTTATCGAATCGTATGATTTTCGAACAATGTCAAGGAAGAAACCGCGTAGATATGGACTTGATGGGGTTGGAAGATATTTGTCTACTTCATAGTGATTTTCACTATGTAACATCTACTTGGAGATTACAAACGCCACTTTTGTGCTTGAATGATAGCGCCATTTTCTGTGACGATTTAGATTACCACGTGGAAAGGCTGGAACAGGGACCAATGGAGTCAACGATTAGGGCCTTTGATGTAAATTATTTTGACATCCCAATTGGGAATACTATGAAAGCCGATTTGCTTTCCTTTGTTACTTCCAAAGATCATTCCGTAGCAAGACTCGCCGAACAGTATCGTCTTATGGAAATCACGCAATTTTTAAACTATTATGGGCAGAGATTGGCGCGTGAGGTACATCGCAGTGATGAAACGAATCTGCTTTGCCGAAATTTACAACAAGTAAAGAGCAGTGATTTAAAATCAGTATTTCAAATGATGAATCAGCTAGGTGAGGTTCCTTCCATGGAAGAATTAAAGAATCTTACGCCCGTGCAGTTAGTGAAACGCATGCAGCGTGTTGAATAAGATATCTGATTTGTATTGTTTCTGTATCTGTGTTATAGTGGATTTATCATCATTTAGGAGGTGGATGAAAATGGTAAAACAAGAACAAGTGATCGGGCAAAAAGCGTTTGATGCGATCATACAAGATGCACATACAGCGGAAATTCAATTATCTCAGGCACATAAAACAATACTTCAAGGGGTAGTGATCGCTGCAACTCATCCTCTTATTTTGAAAGGATCAACGAATTATGATATGGAGCTTTTCTTAAAGAATTGTTCCATCGAGGTGAGTCTTTATCTCGAAAATTTTGCAGAAGTTAACTTGATGGACTGTGTGACATCAAAATCGGGAAAACGTCCAACCATTTCTAGTCGTGATTGTGAAGGTGTTGGTATTTTAGGTTCAAGCAAAAAGCCGAAGTTTGAACTTTGTCTTGAAAATTTTCAAGTTCAGGATACGACGTTGGCTCTAAAACACGTCAATCTTTCTAGTAGCGGTAGTGTGATTGTGGAACGTAGTAACGTCTATGTAAGTGATGCTAAGATAGAGGCGCAAGATCGTTTGATCTTAAAGTTAGGTCAGGATAAAACATTAAGTTTAACGGAACATTCCTGCATGGACAGCCGTTTTACTCAAGTAGAGGTAGATTTCTCTAACCTTCTTTTAAAGGATGATTCTACGATTCAGGGTAATCAACTTTTTTATTCCTCAAACCGGCTGATGCCAAAGGTAGAAGTAACAGCTCGTGAGATCACCGTAGGCTCATATCCAGCGCCATATCAAAAATAGCGTTTGCAAAATAAAACTATGAAAAGAAAACGTCGCTTGACGTTTTTAATTTGCCTTCATTTCGAGACGATAGAAATTGATACTTGGTCGGTTCCAAAAACGTAGCGGAATTTCATTCGTTCCAAGACCTCCTGAGACGAATAGCTTGGTATCTTGAATCTTGCTGTATTCGTTTGGATACTTTGTTGCGCCATTTTCCTTTAGGAGTCCACCGAAATATGGAAGAACGATTTGTCCATTTCTAGAGTGGCCTGCGAAGACGACATCCGTTTGATTGTTATTTAAAATGAGATCAATCGTATCTGGTTCGTGAACGAGGGTCAATGTAAAGAGAGTGGTATCACTTCCTTCTTGGTGGAGATATTGGTATCCTGCATCAAGATCGAGTTCTTGCTGGTTTAGGCCTACGAGAAGAAAGGGACGATATCCTTTATAATAGATGAGATCTGATTCATTTCGTAGAATGCGAAAGTGACTGTTACTTAAAATTCCTTGAGCATCTTCCTGATCCTTTTCGCCAAGAACTGCATACTTTCCAACGGTGGAATCAATCGATTCTAAAAGATTCGTCAATTCTTCCTTTTCAGTG